>DATLOP010000300.1:0-6778 GCA_035536255.1 Solirubrobacteraceae bacterium | reverse complement strand
TCTCCTGTGGGGCCGCCGGCGCGCCGGCGGCGTTCGGCCACGCGGCGCTGTCCGGCGCGTCGCCCGCTCCGGGGCAGCGGGTCGAGGACTCGCCGGCCCGGATCGTCCTCACCTTCACCGAGCCGCTGCGGACCGAGCTGTCGGAGGCCACGCTGCGCGACGCGCGCGACCGCTCGGTTCCGGCGCGCCTGTCGGTCCGGGGTCGGCGGATGGCCCTGGCCCCGGAGCGCGAGCTGGGGCGGGGCGCCTACCGCGTCCGCTGGCGGACGGTGTCCACGGAGGACGCGCACCCGCTGGAGGGCTCGGTCGGCTTCGGGGTGCGCGCCGCGCCGGGGGCCGGCGCCGGGTCGCTGGAGGAGAGCCCTCTGGCCGGCGGCGGCTGGGCCCGCGCCCTCGCCCACGGCCTCCTGTACTGCGCCCTGCTCCTGTTCGCCGGAGCCCTCCTCACCCGCGCGCTCCTCGGCGCGCGCTGGCCGGCGCCGGAGAATGGAGCCCCCGCCGGAGCCGGTCCCCCCGCCGGAGCAGGTCCCGCCGGTGGATCGGGCCGCTCGCCGTCGCCCGCCGGCGACGGAGCCCCCGACCCCCCCTCGCCGGGCGGAGGGGTGGCGACGCTCGTGCGGCCGCGGGTGGCGGCGGGGCCCGCGCTCGACGTCTCCGCCGCCGGGCGGCGGGCGGACGCGGTGGTGGCCGACGCCGGGCTGGCCGCCGCGGCGCTGGCGGCGATCGCGGCCGTCGTCGACGCGGCGGACGCCGGCGGCGGGCTGTCGGTGGACGGGCTGCGGGCCTACCTGCTCACCGACACGCCGGGCGTCGCCCGCGTGCTGCTCGTCGCCGTCGTCGTGGCCGGGCTGGTCCTGGCCCGCCGGGCGCCGCGCGCCGCCGCCCTGGCCGCGGTGGCCGCGCTGGGGTGCGTCGTGGCGTCCGGGCACGCCAACTCCGCCGACCCGCGCGGCGTGGCGATCCTGGCCGACTGGGTGCACCTGACGGCCGGCGCGATCTGGCTCGGCGGTGCCGCCCTGCTCGCCGCCGCCTACGCGCCGCAGCTGCGCGACGCCGGGACCCGGGGACCGGTCGCCCGCGACGTCCTCCCCGCCTTCGGCCGCGTCGCCCTGCCCGCCTTCCTGACGGTGGCCGCCGCCGGCACGGTCAACGCGATCGTCGAGCTGTCCTCCGTCGCCGACCTCTGGGACAGCGCCTACGGCCGCGTCCTGCTGGCCAAGATCCTCCTCGTGGCCGGCGCCGCGACGGCCGCGTACGTCCACGCCTTCCGCCGCCGCGCGGGCGCGAGCGAGACGGCCGCGGATGAGGCGGCCGCGGACGAAGGGCCCGCGGACGAGCCGCCCGCGGGCGGAGCCGCGCCCGTCTGGACCGCGCTGCGGGTCGAGGTGGCCCTGGGGGTGGGCGTGGTGCTGGCGGCCGGGCTGCTCGTGGCGTTCCCGCTTCCCCCGCGCCAGCTGGAGGCGGCGACCGGCGGCGCCGGGGGCGTCGCGGCGTGCGACCCGTGCCCGCTGCCGGCGCCGCGGGCGGACGAGCTGTCGGTGGCCGCGCCGGCGGGGTCGCACGTCGTCGCGGCCTGGATCCGGCGCACGCCGGCCGGGCTGGCCGGCACCGTGCGCACGCTCGACTCGCGCGGGCGGCCCGGCCGGGGCTGGATCGACGTGCCCGGCGGCGCGGCGCGCCCGTGCGGGACGGGATGCGTGACGTTCCGCACCTCCCCCACCCCCACGCTGGCCGTCCGCGTGGCCGAGCGCGGTCGCTCGCGCACGGCCCTGCTGCCGGCCACCTGGGCCCCCGGCGGGCGCGACGTCGTCGCCCGCGCGCTGGCCGCCATGCGCGCCCTGCGCAGCGTGCGCGAGGACGAGGTCGTCTCCAGCGGGCCCGGCATGCGGGCGATCACGCGCTACCGCCTGCGGGCGCCCGACCGCATGGCGTTCGCCACGGGCGGGGGCGTCCGGGCCGTGCGCATCGGCCGCACGCAGTGGCTGCGCACGCCCGGGTCGCCGTGGCAGCGCAGCCCGATCCCCGGCGGCGTCCCGTTCCGCACGCGCACGTGGTTTCGCTGGACGCCCTACGCCCGCTCCGTCGGGGTCCTGTCGCGCCGCGCCGGCGCCGTCGAGCTCGCCCTGGCCGACCCGGCGACGCCGGTGTGGATCCGCCTCGTCGTCGACCCGCGCACCGGACGCGTCCTGCGCGAGCGCCTGACCACGCGCGCCCGCTTCATCGACCGCCGCTTCCACGGCTTCGACCGGCCGGTGCGCATCGAGCCCCCGGCCGGAGCCATCGGCGCCGCCCGTGGCTGAGGACCGCCCGCAGCCGGCCCCCGCCGCGGATCCCTTGGCGGCCGACCATCCCGCCGAGGACCGCTCGGCGGCCGAGGCCCCGCCCGAGGTCGGGGCGGACATGGGCGCGGCGCGGAGCCTGCGCTGGTTCGGGCGCGCGGTGGCGATCGCGGTGGCGGTCGCGTTCGTGGCGCTGCTCGCGTACGGCCTGGCCACGAAGTCGTCGAACACGCGCATCGACGATGCGCTGGCCGACGGGCGCCCGATCGCGGCACCGGGTTTCGACCTCGACGTGCTCCAGCGCGGCGACGCGCCCGGCAACCGGCGGCTCGTCGCCGCGGTCGCCGACGGCAAGCTCGACCTGCGCGAGCTGCGCGGAGCCCCGGTCGTCCTGAACTTCTGGGCCTCCTGGTGCGTGCCGTGCCGCGAGGAGTCGCCCGACCTCCAGCGCCAGTGGCGCGCCACGCGCGCCGCCGGGGTCGTCGTCCTGGGCCTGGACATGCAGGACATCACCGGCGACGCCCGCGACTTCATCCGCGAGTTCGACCTGACCTACCCGATGGTCCGCGAGGGCAGCAACGCCACCGCGCGGCGCTACGGGACGACCGGCATCCCCGAGACGTTCTTCATCAGCCCGGCCGGCCAGGTCGTCGGCCACGTGATCGGGGTCGCCTCCCCCGACCAGCTGCGCCTCGGCGTCGCCGCCGCGCGCGCCGGGCGCCCCCTCGGCGTCGAGGAGGGCGGCGAGCAGCGCACCGGGCCCTGAACCCCTGGCGGTCCGTCAGACCTCCTGGAAGAAGTTGACGCCGAGGGAGTCGAGGAACTGCTGGGCCTCGGCGTTGAGGCGGTTGAGCTCGCCCTCGAGCACGAGCACGCCCATGGCCACGAGGACCAGCCCGGCGCCCACCTGGATCGCGGCGTAGTGGCGCTTGAAGAACCCGAACGACCGCTGCGCCGCGCTGAAGGCCACGGCGGAGAACAGGAAGGGCACGGCCAGCCCCAGCGAGTAGACGCCGAGCAGCAGGCCGCCCTTGCCCACCGTCCCGTCCTGGGCGGCCAGCCCGAGGATCGCCCCCAGCGCCGGTCCCACGCACGGCGTCCAGGCGATCGCGAACGCCGCCCCCGCCACCACGGGCCCGCCGCGGCCCGCCCGCTCGACCAGCCGCTCGGGCCGCCACTCGCGGTTCAGGCGCACCACGAACACCGACGCGACGAAGAACAGCCCCATGACCACGATCGCCACGCCCGAGACCTTGTCCAGCGTCGCCTTGTTGTCGCGCAGCAGCGAGCCCGCCGCCGTCGCGCTGAGGCCCAGCACGATGAAGATGGACGAGAACGTGGCCACGAAGACGACGCTGCGCACGAGCATCCGCCGGTCGACCCGGCGCTCCTGCGACGGCGCCGCCCCGCTGACCGCGGCCAGGTAGCCCGGGACCAGCGGCAGCACGCACGGCGAGACGAACGACACGAACCCGGCGAAGAACGCGAGCGCCAGGCTCGGGGCCTCGATGTCGGCGAACACCACGGTCACCGGGCGAGCGCGTACCGGCGGACGTCGGCGTCGAGCTTGGCCTGGCTGGGGTAGACCCCGGCGTGCGTGTTCACGACGCGTCCCGCGCGGTCGTAGAAGGCGGTGGTGGGCCAGGCGAAGCCGCCCTTGAACTCGCGGGCGATCTTCACCGACGGGTCGAAGAACGAGGGGAACGGCACGGGGTGCTCGCGCAGGAAGCGCTCGGCCGCGTCCCGGCTGTCCTGCGAGTTGACGCCGAGGAAGGCCACGCGCCCGCGGTAGCGCTCCGACAGGGCCCGGAAGAACGGGAACTCGTAGCGGCACGGCCCGCACCACGACGCCCACTGGTTGACCACGATCGGGGTCCCGCGCAGCTGGCGCACCTGCCGCGCGAACGCCTCGGGGCCCCCGCCGACCAGGCGCGGCGCCTGCGCCAGCGCGGTCGCGGGCCGTGCCGGCGCGGACGGCGCGTCGTCGTCCCCGCACCCGGCGAGCACGAGCGCGACGCACAGGATTCCCCAGGCTGGGCGCATCATCGACAGGGTACGGGGGTAGGTGCGCTGCCAGGAGGTGAGGCCCAATGGCACCCGAACAGCAAGGGCAATCCGAGGAGAGCAAGAAGGCCGAAGAGGCGCTGGAGCGCCACGACGCGGCCAAGGAGAAGATCAAGGAGCTCGAGGACGATCCGCCGAAGGACCTCAAGGACTGGCCGGACGACGAGTCCAAGTACCTGACGTTCGGCGGCGGCGAGGGCGACCACGGCTACGACGAGGGACCAGAGAAGAACCTGGGTCCGTCGTCGCTGGAGCACGTCGAGGGCGGCGGGGTGAGGATCGAGGGCGAGGATGTCGACAACCCCGAGGAGTACAAGGGCGACCCGATCCCGGGCGGCCCGACTGATCCCGACGCGCCGGCGCTGCCCGGCGAGGACCCCGAGGACACCGCCAGCCGCCAGGGCGGCGATGGCGAGGGCGAGCCAGAGGGGGAGGGCCGGGACGACGCGGGCTAGCCGCGCGGCGCCTGGCCGTAGTCCCCGAAGGGCCCGTCGCGGCCGGCCACGGCGCGGCCCACGTCGTCCAGCGCGGCGCGCGTGAACGCCACCCCCTCCGGGGTGTGGCGCGCCGAGCCGTCGAGCAGCGTGCCGATCAGCTGGTTGACGCGCAGGCCCATCTGCTCGTAGGCCTGGTTGACCAGCAGCTTCATCATGTGCAGCTGGTTGGAGGGCAGCAGCGCCACCCGCCGCGCCAGGGCCAGCGCCGCCTCGTCCAGCGACTCGGCGGGCGCCGCCTCCGAGGCCAGCCCCCACTCCACGGCCCGGCGCCCGTCCAGCGGGTCGCCGGTCAGCAGCAGGCGCTTGGTGCGCTCCAGGCCCAGCCGGTAGACCCACATCGCGGTCGTCGGCGAGCCCCACACGCGCGCCGGGGGATAGCCGATGCGGCAGTCCTCCGCGCACACGATCAGGTCGCTGCACAGCGCGAAGTCGGTCCCGCCGCCCACGCAGAAGCCGTGGACCTGCGCGATCACCGGCTTGGGCGAGCGCCACAGCTCCATGTAGGCGTCCACGTAGCGCGTCATCAGCTGGAGGTCGCGGATCGGGTCCCAGACGTCGCCCTCCTCGGTGGACATGACCTCCGAGCCCCACTCGATGTCGTAGCCGGCGCAGAACGCCCGCCCGGCCCCGCGCAGCCGGATGGCGCGCACGTCCGAGTCCTCCCAGGCCCGCTCCAGCCCCGCGCGCAGGTCGGCGATCAGCTCCGGCACGATCGTGTTCAGCCGCTGCGGGCGGTTCAGGGTGAGCGTGGCCACGCCCTCGCCCGCCTCGTAGAGCACGGTCTGGCCCATGGACGCGGACAATAGACTGCCCCTATGGAGGGGTCCACGGAACAGGGGACGGTCCGCAGCTGGCTGCGCTGCTATCGCTGCTGGTCGACCAACCTCGAGGTGCAGGTCCACTACGAGGGCATCCACAAGATCGACCCGCAGACCGGCGAGCGCGCCGACGTCGTCGACGAGCTCCAAGAGGCGGTGGTCCAGTGCCTGGACTGCATGCACGACCAGCCGCACCTCGGCTTTCACAACGGCCGCGTCGAGCCCGTCGAGGACCGCTGGGAGCGCATGATCGCCGGCACGCCGTGGGTCGCGTCCTGCACGGTGACCGTGGAGGCCGACGAGGTCGAGGCCTGCTCGGGCCCCGAGGCCGGCGACTCGCTCTCCTACGCCGCCTTCGGCGACCACGGGACCCGCGAGTTCTTCACCCACGTGCGCTTCCACAAGCACGAGGACGACAACATCGTCGTCCACCTGCTGATCGAGCTGTACGCGCGCTCGCCCGAGGAGGCCACCGAGGTCCTGGAGGCCGCGGCCCGCGGCCCCCTGTCGATCACCTCGCTGGCCGAGGAGTCGCGCCCGCCCGCTGCAACGGGCGACGACCTGCACTAGAGTCGGCCAAAGCCCTACGAACAGGGGAGGACGAATGGACACCTACGTGATCCTGCGTCGCGGTGGCTGGCAGGACGGCGACGCGCTTCAGGAGGCGGCGGCCCGCTCCAGGCAGGTGGGCGAGGAGGAGATGTCCGACGACATCCGCTGGATCCGCAGCTACGTGACCGCGGAGCCCGACGGGCGAGTCGGCACCGTCTGCATCTACCAGGCCACCAGCGAGGACGCGATCCGCGACCACGCGAACCGCGCCGACCTGCCGGCCGACGACATCGTCAAGGTCGCCGACACGGTCGTCGTGCGCGACGACCCGGCAGCGGCCGCCTAGACTGGGCTGTCTCCGAGTGCTCCCGACAGTTGGGAGCTCGGTAGGTCTTTGAGGTGTGGCGGGCCCCCCCCCTGGGGGGGCCCCGTCCGCACCGCGGCTCAGGCTGCCTGCTTCACCGACCAAGTGAAGAGGAGCTGGGCCAGATGACTAAGGATGACGTGCTGTTCGGCTATCGCCAGCAGCTGTTCGCAGAGGCCGCTCGCACGAGCGTTTCGGCCGCTT
>DATLOP010000299.1:0-7037 GCA_035536255.1 Solirubrobacteraceae bacterium | reverse complement strand
AAGCGGAGCCAGGCGCACGCGCGGCGAGGATATGCCATGCGCCCGCCCCTCGGGGGGCTACCGCGAGGCGCCGCGCCCGCGGGCCAGGTGCCACGCCGCCACGAACCCGGCCTTCGCGGTCCCCGCGCATGGCTTCCCACGCTGGTCCTCGCGTGATACCCGCCCCGCCCGGGCTAAATCAGGGCGCGCGGCGCGTTGGAGCGCAACCGGCCCGCCTCGAACGCCCCGCGCGCCGCCAGGTCCAGCAGCGCGACGCGGGCCGCGTCGCGGTCCCCGGCCCGCCGCGCGCGCACGTAGCGGCGCAGGCACCAGCGGACCAGTCCGGCCACCTCGCGGGGACGCGGCGCCGGGGACGAGCCCGGATGGGCGCGGTTCAGCCACCGCGCGCCGGCGCCGTGCCCGGCCTGCTGGGCCAGCAGCGCGCGCAGCGTGTCGCGGTTGCGGTGCGCGACCCGCGCGCCCGGGCGCTCGTCCAGCGTCCATCCGCGCGCCCGCAGCCGCCAGCACAGGTCGGCGTCCTCGGCCCAGCGCGCGCCCGCGTCGAAGCCGCGCACCGCCTCGAAGGCCTCGCGGCGCACCGCGCAGTTCGCCGTCTGGGCGTAGGGCGCGTGCGGGTGGCGCAGCGTCGAGCGGTGATCCATCATCGCCCGCGCGGTCACGTAACGCGCGACGGGCGTGTCGCGGGCCGCGACGTCGTCGATCCCGCCCGCCAGGACGGCCACGCGCTCCGCCGGCGGCGGGTCGAGGTACGCGTCGAGCAGCCCCGGGTCGGGATCGACGTCGGCGTCGAAGAACACCAGCCACTCCCCGCTCGCTGCCCGCGCGCCCGCGTTGCGCGCCGCCCCCGGAGCCGCCACCCCGCCCGCGCGCACCCAGCGCACGGCGCCCAGCGCATCCGGGGCGGCCGCGCCGGGGCGGTTGTCGGCCACGATCAGCTCGTCCCAGTCCCCGCGCCGCAGCGCCTCCAGCCCCGCGACGACCGCCTCCAGCCGCGCCGGAGAGCCGGCGAACGGGACGATCACCGAGACGGACGGCCGCGCCACGCGGCGGAACGCTAGCTAGCGGCTGTAGTCCGAGCGCTCGACGTGCGGGAACGCGCGCGTCTGGCCCTTGAACGTGTACGGCGGCTGGAGGCGGCACGCCGGCGCCGCGCCCTGGCCCCCGGTGCCCGGGTTGGCCGGCCTCTCGCCGGGCGCGTTGACGCAGTCCCACGCCGGCAGCACGCCGGTCTGCGCGATCTGCGGGCCGAGGACGCCGAGCGGGTTGAAGTACGAGTTCCCGCGGTTGCTGGAGAGCCGGCGCGGGTGGATGGCCACCGTCTCCAGGCCCTGCGGGCCGAACTGGCGCAGGTAGTGGCCCGTCGCCCTCGGGTCGCCCGAGGCCGTCCTGGCCGCGGTGGCCACACCGAGGTTGGCGAACATGTCGGTCAGGGTGGACTGGTGGTGGCCGACCCACTCGAGGATCGGGTTGACCTCCTGCAGCCACGGCCCCAGCGCGGCCAGGGTGGGCTCCAGTCCGGCGAAGATCTGGCGCAGCGCGGGCAGCGAGCGCCGGGACGCGGTGATCAGCGGGTCGAGGTTGACGAACAGCCGCTGCAGGTCGGGGCCCAGGTCGCCCAGCGAGCGCAGGGTCGGTCGCAGGTCGTCGATCGCCGGGGTCAGGTCGCGCAGCAGCGGGCGCGTGTTCACCGAGAAGGTGCGCAGGCGGTCGTAGGTCAGGCGCGACTCCTCCAGGAAGGTCGGGAACACCTGCCAGATCTCCGCGAAGGACTCGCGCTCCTGGGCGATCGCGTTGAAGACCTCGTCGGTGTTGACGACGAGGTTGCGCAGCTGGTCCTCGCGCTCGGTCAGCGCGCCGAACACCACGCCGGTGTTGCGCACGAGCAGCCCCAGCGCCTCCTTCTCGCGGTCGAGGATCTCCAGCAGGTCGCCGCCCTCCTCCACGAACGCGGGCAGGTTGCCCAGCGAGTCGTTGAGGTCCTGGCCGCGGCCGCGGATGCCGCGCGAGAGGCTCTGCTGCCAGGTGCGGAACGCCTGCTGCGTGTAGGGGTCCAGCGCGTCGAGGATCTCGTCCAGCTCGACCGCCGGGCGGACCTGCTTGTTGGCCAGGCGCCCGCCCTCGGGCACCGGGGCCGCGTCGGCGCTGCCCGTCGTCAGCTCGACGTAGGTCTCCCCCAGCAGGGTCTTGAACCGCAGCGTGGCCCGCGCGTCGGAGGCGATCGGCGCGTAGCGGCGGTCGACCTCGATGGCCACGATCGTGCGGTTGCCCCGCGGGTCGACGCGCTTCTCGCGCACCTTGCCGATCTCCACGCCGGCCACCCGCACGTCGGCCTCGACGGCGAGCTGGGTCGCCTCGGGGAACGCGACCTCGAAGCGGTAGCCCTGCGGCTTGAGCGGCGCCGCGCCGCCGAAGGCCAGCCACAGGAACAGCAGCAGCCCGAAGCACGAAAGCGCGAACAGCACCATCGTGAGGATCCGGCCTACGGACGGGGCTTGCTTTTGCATGGCTAGGGCTGGCCTCCCCCGCAGACGGTGGGATCGGTGAGCACGCCGCCGAGGCCGAGGACCATCGTGGCCGAGGGGTTGCCGTTGGCGATGCCGCGGATCGTGGCGCACGTGCCGCCGAGGGTGATCGGGCGGCCGGTCCCGTGGGCGTCGCCGGAGGAGAAGAGGTTCGTGACCTGGTGCTGGAGCCAGGCCAGGTGGAAGAGGTAGCCCTCCTCGCGGTCGGCCTTGGCCGGGTCCTCGCGCCCGCCCGGGTTGTAGGCCAGCAGGTTGAACAGGTGGTTGAGCACGACGAACGAGCGCGTCAGGTCCGGCGACGCGTTGGCCAGGCCGCGCGCGGCCGGGCGCAGGTCGCGCAGCAACGGCACGGCCTCGCGGACGAAGGGCCGGATGTCGCGGCGCAGCAGCGGCGCCGCCTCGAGCGCGTACGGCGTCGTGGCGCGGTTGGCGCGCACGATCGCGCCGGCCACGGGGACCAGCTTGTCCGAGGTCGGGCCGAGCAGGCGCGCCATGCGGTCGACGCGGTCCAGCGTGGTCGTCGCCTGACGCAGCGTCGAGGGGAACTCGCGCACGGTGGCCGAGACGTTGGCCGACTCCGAGGCCAGCGCCCGGAACACGGTGGCCGACGTCGAGATCAGCTCGGCCAGGTCGTCGTCCTTGGACGCGACCTCGGCGTTGAGCTTGTTCAGCGAGCTGATGAGGCGCCGCAGCTCGCGCCGGCGCTTCTTGACCTCGCCGGTGACCGCCGCGATGTCGCGGAACGTCGGCTCAAAGCGCGCCAGGGCGTCCTGCAGGTCGGTGCCGCGCCCCTTCAGTCCCTTCGCCGCGCCGTTGAGCAGCAGCTTGAGGTAGTCGCGCGTGTCGCGGTCCAGCGAGGCCAGGAACTCGTCCGGGTTGACGTCGGGGAGCGTGCTGCTCACGGGGATCGTCCCCTCGTGCTTGATCAGCGGACGCTCGTGCGAGCCCGGAAAGATCTCGATGAACATGTCCTTCAGGCCCGTCTTGGGCCGCAGCAGCGCCCGGGCGTCGCTGCGGACGAGGTCGTCGTACTTGCGGTCGATCTCCATCGTGATGACCGCCCGGCCGGTCCGCCGCAGCTCGACCTTGCCGATGTCGCCGATCCGCACGCCGGACACGCGCACGGTCTGGCCCTGGCCCGGGGTCACGGCCTGCGCCGTCTCGAACTCGCCCTTGAGGATGAACGGCTTCTCCTCGATCAAGGGGAAGCGCAGCCGCTGCTTCTGGAGGATGTAGAACGCCACGCCGGCGGCCACCGAGATCAGGGCCAGGATGGCCACGAAGTCGGTGCGGTGCTTGACGATCGCGCGCTTCATCGCCCGGTCCTCTCGGCGACCTTGGCCGGGTCGAGCGTGACGGTCTCGCCGACGCCCTGGACCCGCAGCGGCGTGCCCCGCAGCTCGGCCTGCTCGGACAGCATCCGCAGGAGGTCCGCGCGCCCCTTCTCGAACAGCGGCGTGCCCGGCTTGAAGCGGGAGTGGTCGACGGCCCGCTGCTCGGGCGGGGCCTGGACGCGGGTGCGCAGGTCCGGGCGCTCCTGGGTCTCGCAGGGCACGTTGGGCATCAGCGGCGGGCGGCCGTTCACCGCCTTGGGCGGCTGGACGCCCTGGATCGGCTGGGTGGTGAGGAAGCGCCGGCCGTCGCCCGCGGCGAAGGAGAAGTTGGCCGTCGATCCCAGCGAGCGCACGTACTGGCCGTTGCCGTCGAACGACCGGCTCTCGCTCGACAGGCCGACCAGCGTCTTGGGCGCCTCCTGGTAGACGGGGCCCTTGGCCGGGAAGGCGGCGTCCGGGACGGTGTCGCTGCTCCACGGGATCGCCACGTGGTTCTGGCACGAGGACAGCGCGCGGATCTGGTGCTGGAGCGGGACGGCGCCGCGGTTGAGGCGGACCAGGTCGGGCACGGTCTGGCGCAGCTCGGAGGCCAGGCCGCGCAGCTCGGTGCGCCCCATCAGCAGGCGCAGCTGGGTGACGAAGGGCAGCGCGGCGTCCAGCGCGGGGCGCGCGGAGCGCGCGGCCGGGCGCATCGCGGCGATGAAGCGCCGGAAGGCCGGGAAGGCGGCGTTCAGCGAGCCCAGCGCGCGGTAGCCCGTGCGCAGCGTGCGCGGCAGCTCGTTGATCAGGGCGCTGAGGTTGGCGGACTCGACGGCCAGGGCGTTGGCGGTGGTCGCGAAGTCGGTGATCAGGGACTTCAGCGCGTCGGGGTCGCGGTCGAAGGCCTCGGCGACGGCCCCGGCGCCCTCGATGTAGCCCGACAGGTCGTGCTCGAGGATGCCCAGCGTCGCCTCGTTGACGATCGCCGAGTCGCGGTAGGCCGGCTCCCAGTACTGGATCGAGCGGTTGTAGCCGCGCCCGCCGCGCCCGGACAGGCCGCGGCCGTACTCGTCGAGGACGATCTGCAGGTCCCGGCGCGTGTCGCTCTGCAGCGCGGTCAGCAGCTCGCCGAACTGGACCGGCGACGCCGTCTGCTGCACGGGGATCGTCGCCCCCTCCTTGACCACCCTGGCGCTCGGCGACCCGGGCCGGACGTCGACGAAGTAGTTGCCCTCGAGGAAGATGCGCGGGCGGATCTTCATCTCCGCGTCCTCGCGGATCGGGATCGAGCGGTCGTCGATGCGCATCGTCACGACGGCGCCGCGACCGCCCCGGATGTGCTGGATCTCGGTGACCTTGCCGATCTTGACGCCGGCGATGCGCACCGGCGAGTTGGGCCGCAGGTCCTTGGCCGTCGTGAAGGCGGCCTTCATCTCCCAGTGCCCGCGCAGCGGGACGGACTTCGTGAACCCGAAGTACGTGCCCACGAGGACGATCGCGATCAGGATCGCCCCGGCGCGGATCGACGCCGCCTTGCCGCCCTCGCCCAGGCGCTTGCGTCCGCGGCTCACGGGTCCAGCTCCCTGGGCATGCGGGGCCCCTGCGTCGGGGCCCGGCTGAACGTCTGACCCGGCAGCACGCGCGGGCGGCCGGTGAACGTCGGCCCCTGGTTGCCCGGGATGTGCGGGTCGATGACGATGTCCTCGGTCCCGTAGGTGTTGGCCTTGCGGATGTAGCCGCGCTGGCCGGACTCGCAGTCGGCGTTGCCCTGGCGGTCGATCGCCGCCGTGTAGATGTTGAGGTGCAGGCGCGCCGGCGTTCCGCTCTGGACGTTGCGCCCGGCCGCCGGCCCCGGCGCCCCGAGCGCGCCCGGCGAGTTCTCCTGGCGCGGGGCCTGGTTGAGCAGCGTGCGCTGGGCGAAGCCGGTCGGATCGGGCTCGGACAGGTGCTCGCCGGCGTTCGTCCAGGCGTAGTTGAAGTAGTTGCAGACGGTGATGTAGGGCCCGAGGAAGCGCAGCGTGGGGTTCAGCGTGCCCACGGTGGCGATCAGGCCGCGGAAGGCGATGCCGGTGCCGGGGGCGGCGAACAGCTGGCGCCCCTGGGCCAGCGTCCGGGCCAGCTCGTCGTTGATCTCCGGCGTGCGCCGCAGGACCGGCGCGCCGGTCTCCAGGGCGGCGGTGATCCGCGGCAGGGCCCGCGGCATCTCCTCGCCCGCCGCGGCGACCGAGCGCGAGAAGCGCGCGAAGTCGCGCAGGAAGGGGCGCTGGACCGGGAACGAGCGGATCCCGGCGTCCAGCGTGGGCACCGAGCGGCGAATCGTCTCCTGCAGCGCGGCCGGGTCGCGCGACCACGCCTCGAAGGTGTCGGCGCCCGAGGTGAAGCTGTGCGCGTAGGCGTCGGCCACCGGCGAGACGATCCGCGCCGCGTCGCCCAGCTCCTTCCAGAAGCGCGCGAACTGGGTCTCGCGCGCGCTGAGCACGGTCATCACGGACTGCAGGTGGGTGAGGAACTTGGGCGCGGCGGCGATCGTGTCGTTGAGCGACTGCCCGCGCCAGGCCAGGGTGTCGCCGAACCCGCGCAGGTTCTCCTGCGAGGCGTCGCGCGTCGGCTTGTCGAAGATGTTGTAGAAGCGGTCCAGGTCGACCGGCAGGCGCGTCTGGTCGGTGGGCAGCGTGTCGCCGTTGGCGAACGTGTCCTTCGAGCGGCCGCGCGTCACCTCGACGTACTTCAGTCCCAGCACCGAGCGCGGGCGGATCGCCACGCGGCTGTCCACGGGCATCGCGCCCGCCTTCTCGTCGAGCTTGAGGATGGCCTCGGCGCCCACGCTGCCGTCGGGGAGGCGGACGGGCTTCATGTCCTCGACCACGCCGATCCGGTAGCCGCCCTCGCGCACGTCGTTGCCCGGCAGCAGGGCCGAGCCGTTGGGCACCTGGACCTTGAGCTGACGGGTGGGGACGAAGGGCAGCCCGTTGTTGGCGTTGTAGGCCAGGAACACCGCGACGACGGTCACCAGCGTGGTGACCGCGCCCACGAGGACGGGGTTGGCGACGATCGAGCCGGTTCCGCGGCGGCCGCTCATGCGCCCAGGAGGTAGTCGAGGAGGGCCGGGGCCGTGGACTGTCCGCTCAGCGGCTCGCGCGGGAGGCTCTGCGTGAGGCCGCCCGGCAGCTGGACCTGGGGCAGCCGGCCGTTGAGCAGGCCG
>DATLOP010000298.1:0-3498 GCA_035536255.1 Solirubrobacteraceae bacterium | reverse complement strand
CGGAGAAGAAGCTCTCGCGCGCGCGCTGGGGGTCCTGGGCCTCGCCTGGCCCTTCGGGCGGTGGCGCGCCGATGCCCAGCAGGCGCGCGATCAGCGCCGCCTTGCGCTCGGCCGTGTCGCCGCCGGGCTCGTCGGGCGCGTGGCCGAGCAGCTCGACCAGGTGGGCGGACAGTTTCCCCCAGGCCACGTCGGCGTCGTCGCCGTCGGACACCTGGCACTCGGCGCGCAGGACCTCGGTCAGCGGCCAGTACACGATGCCCGAGCCGTACGGGAGGCAGCGGCCCTCGCGCAGCGCCGGGGCGGGGTCGCGGCGGTCCAGGGAGGCCGCCAGCTCGCGGGCCAGGCGCGACTTGCCCACGCCCGCCTGTCCGACGACCGTCACCAGGTGCGGCGTGCGGTCGCGCACCACCCGCGCGTAGGCCCCCTCCAGCTCGCCCAGCTCGTCGTCGCGGCCGACCAGGGGCGTCTCGCGGCGCGACGGGGCGCGGCGCGCCGGCTGGGCGGCGAGCAGCGCCGTCGCCTCCCACGCCGGGACCGGCTCGGACTTGCCCTTGAGCTCCAGCGGCCCGATCTCCTCGTAGCGCACGGCCTCGCGGGTGGCGCGGTACGTGCGCTCGCCCACGGTCACCGCGCCCGGGCGGCCCGCCGCCTGCAGGCGAGCCGCGACGTTCACCGTGTCGCCGGTGACCGTGTAGGCGTCGCCGACCGCGCCGGCCAGGACCTCGCCGGTGTTCAGCCCGACGCGCAGCGCGAACGAGGCGCCGTACTCGCGCTCGGAGTCGGCGTTGACCTCGGCCATGGCGGCCTGCATCCCCAGCGCCGCGCGCACGGCGCGCTCGGCGTCGTCCTCGTGCGCCACCGGAGCCCCGAACAGGGCCATCACGTTGTCGCCGATGTACTTGTCCACCGTGCCGCCGTACTTCTCGACCTCGGCGCCCAGGCGCCGCAGCGCGCGCTCGACCATCGTCTTGACCGACTCGGGGTCCATGCGCTCGGCCACCGAGGTGTAGCCCGAGAGGTCGGCGAACAGCACGGTCACCTGGCGGCGCTCCTCCGCCGGGACGGCGGGCGCGGGCGCCGGGGCGGGCGCCCCGCCGGGACCCTCCTGCTCGGTCCCGCACGCCGGGCAGAAGCGCGCGGCGTCGGGCAGCGGCTCCGAGCAGGCGGCGCAGCGGCGCTCCAGCGGATTGCCGCAGGCCATGCAGAAGCGCGCCCCCGCCGGGTTCTCGGTCGAGCAGCGCGAGCAGGGCTGGCCGGCCATCGCCTGACGATATAGGGTCGCTCGAACGGGTTGTCCAACACCGAAAGGACGCGTGCATGGGTCTCTTCGACCGCATGAAGGACGCGCAGCAGCAGGCGCAGGACGCCATGGCGAACGCGGGCGCCGCGCAGGCGCCGGCGGGCATGCCGGACGGCATGGACGGGGCGGCGATGGCCGCGCAGGCGGCGTACGCGCAGAAGGCGCAGAAGCTTCACGCCCAGGGCGTCGAGGCGCCGGGCCAGGTCCACGCCATCCGCCCCAGCGGCCACACCGACTTCGGGGGCGGCCAGGAGGTCGACTTCGACGTCACGATCACGCCGGCCGGCGGCTCGCCGTACCAGACGACGATCCGCCAGTCGATGCTCCCGGCGCAGCTCGAGGGCATCTCGGAGGGCGCGGCGATCACCGTCAAGTACGACCCCGACGACCCCAGCCAAGCGCTGATCTACGGGTGGTGATCGCATGGGCTTCTTCAAGGACATGAAGGACCTCAAGAAGCTGGGCGACCACCACGGCGGCATGCCGTCGATGAAGAGCGCCATGCAGGACGTCCGCAGCGTGGCCGACGACCGCGGCGAGGGAGAGGTGCTGGAGAAGGGCGTCCCGGCCAAGGCGATCTGCAAGGGGTTCGCCATGCCGGTCCCCGACGACCGCTTCGCCATGCAGATCCCGCTCGAGGTGCATCCGCCCGGCGGCGGCGCGCCCTACGCGGTCAACTACGTGTTCCCGACCGCGCGGATGAAGGCGGCGATCACCGTCGGCATGGAGATCCCGGTCAAGGTGCTGCCCGACGACCCGCAGCGCATCGCCGTGCAGTGGGACGCCCAGCAGGCCGCGATCGCCGCCGCCGGCGGCGACATGGCCGCGGTGACGGCGGGCCTGCAGGAGACCTACGGCGGCGTGGCCGACGCGGCGTTCCGCGCCCAGACGAGCGGCGCGCCGCCGGTCCCCGGTCAGCCGGCCGCAGCCGCCCCGGCCCAGCCGGCGGGCGGGACCGAGGACGCGGCGTCCCGGCTCAACCAGCTGGGCAAGCTGCGCGAGCAGGGCCTGATCGACGAGTCCGAGTACGAGGCCAAGAAGGCCGAGATCCTCAAGGACCTCTAGATGGTTGATTCCACGGATTAGGCGATGTAGTTGACGAGCGCGCGGGTGGGGCGGGCGAGTTGGTGGTTGAGACAGACGGCGGCGGCGAGGCAGACGAAGCGCTGTAGGACGCGTTCTCTGAGTCCGGCGAGGGTGCGGGCGCCGTGGCGTTCGAGGGTGAGGATGTCCTTGGCGGTCCAGAAGATGCTCTCGATGCGCTGGCGGATGGGGGCGAGGTGCGGGCCGTGGCCGGGTTCGTCGCGGCGGCGGGGCCGAACGATCGTGGCGTCCATTGCTGCGACCGAGCCGGCGAAGTCGCGGCCGGCGTAGCCCTTGTCGCCGAGCAGCGTTTCGCCGCCGCGGCGCTGGCAGCGTGAGAGCAACTCGAGGCCCACCTCGCGTTCGTCGCGCTTGGGCGAGGCGAGTGCCAGGGCGCGCGGCGTCCCGTCGGGGCTGAAGATCGCGTGCAGGCGAAAGCCCCAGAAGAAGCGGCTGTGGCTGGCGCAATAGCCGTAGTCGGCGCCATCCCCCAGCGCCGAGCGCTTGACGGTCTCGCGGCTTCTGGCGCACTCGACCGGGGTCGAGTCGATCAGCAGCAGATCGTCCTGGCTGCCCGGGCTTTGGCTGGCGAAGACGCCCATCAGCCATTCCAGCGTCCCGGCGAGCCGGCGGCGGCGCTTGAAGTAGCCGGACTGCGCGGGCAACTCGGGGAACAGATGCGCCAAGCGCTTACGGGCGACAGCCAAAAACCGCCGGTCTGACGGGATGCCCATGATCGCCTGCGCGACACACAGCGTGACGACCTCCGCGTCTGTGACCCTTCGCCGCGCGTTTCTTGCTCGCTCGGGCAGGAGATCGTCGGCGGTGCAGAACACCGTCGTGAGCAGCAGGTCGAGGTCGGCGTCCATCGAGGCCCCCAAGGTCGGCGCTGGCAAAGAGCACCGCCGACTTCGACCCTGCTGCCTATCCCTCCTTCGAGCCCACCGCCACCCCACCGGCCGTGGAATCAACCATCTAGGCTGGACAGCCTCCGAGATGTGCCGACAGGTTCGGTTCATCTCGTTTCCATCTTGCGGGCAGCGTAGACGAGGTCTGCGGGGATTTGGCCGTTGGTGAGGCGGCCGTGGTGGACGCGGTCGTTGTTGTAGAAGTGC
>DATLOP010000297.1:0-2295 GCA_035536255.1 Solirubrobacteraceae bacterium | reverse complement strand
GCCGCGGAGGCCTATCCCTCCGACGTCATGGCGGAGGTGCGGTCCAAATGGCAGGCGCCGATGATGGCCGCCCTGACGCTGAAGGGGAAAATCGACTCCTACGCCGAGATCAAGATGGTCAAGAAAGTCGCCGCCTCGATGGTGTCGGAGGGCGAGCCGGAAAAGAAGGCGCAGACGGCCCGCGCCGTGGACGACCTCGTCAAGATCCTGACGCGCGAGACGATCCTCGGCAAGCGCGAGCGCCTCGACGGCCGGGCGTTCGACGCGGTCCGCAACATCACCTGCGAGGTCGGGCTGCTCCCGCGCACGCACGGCTCGGCGCTGTTCACGCGGGGTGAGACGCAGGCGCTCGTCACGGCGACGCTCGGCACGTCCGACGACGCCCAGATCATCGAGGAGTACGAGGGCGAGCTCGAGCACACCTTCCTGCTCCACTACAACTTCCCCCCCTTCTCGGTCGGCGAGACCAAGTTCATGCGTGGACCGTCGCGCCGCGACATCGGACACGGCAACCTCGCCCGCCGGGCGCTCGCGCCGGTGCTCCCCAACGAAGAAGCGTTCCCCTACACCGTCCGCGTCGTCTCGGACATCCTGGAGTCCAACGGCTCCTCTTCCATGGCGACGGTCTGCGGCGGCACGCTGGCCCTCATGGATGCCGGCGTCCCGATCAGGGCGCCGATCGCCGGAGTCGCGATGGGGCTCGTCTCCGAGGGAGACAACTACGCGATCCTGACCGACATCGCCGGACAGGAAGACCACTACGGCGACATGGACTTCAAGGTCGCGGGCTCCCGCGACGGGATCACGGCGCTCCAGATGGACATCAAGATCAAGGGCTTGAAGCGCGAGATCCTCGAGCAGGCGCTCGAGCAGGCCCGCGCCGGACGCCTCCACATCCTCGAGGCGATGTCCGCGGCGCTCGACAAGCCGCGGCCGAACATCTCCCCCTACGCGCCCCGCATCTTCACGATGCAGATTCCGAGGGACCGCATCCGCGACGTCATCGGCTCCGGCGGCAAGACGATCCGCTCGATCATCGAGTCGACGGGCTGCAAGATCGACGTCGAGGATTCCGGCAAAGTCTCCATCGCGTCCTCTGACGAGGCGGCCGCGCTGCGCGCGATCGAGATCATCGAGAGCCTCACCCAGGAGCCGGAGATCGGCAAGGTCTACCGCGGGAAGGTGCGGCGGGTCGAGCCGTACGGAGCCTTCGTCGAGATCCTCCCGGGACAGGACGGCCTCGTCCACATCTCGGAGCTCGCGCCGTACCGAGTCCGCCAGACGACCGACGTGGTCAAAGAAGGCGACGAGGTGACGGTCAAGATCATCGCCGTCGACCCGATGGGCAAGATCAAGCTCTCCCGCAAGCAGGCGCTCTCAAAAGAAGAGCTCGAGCAGGAGATGGCGATGGCGCCCGTTGCCGCCGGGGAGGACGAGGGCCAGGACGAGTTCCCGCGAGGCGGCCGCCCGCAGGGCGACAGCCACGGGCATCCGAACCGGGGGGGCAGAGGAGGACACCGCGGACCCAGGCGGTGACACTTCCAGAGGACGCATCGCAGGCGCCGGCGGGATAAGTCACACCGGTGCCGCAGTTGTCTGCGCGGCACAGCGCTTGCTCTTTTGACGCGCCGAGGAACAGGAGGCAGATATGCGAACCAGAAAGCTCGACTCCTTGATTCTGGCCGCCCTCGTCGCCCTGGCGGTCGCCGGATGGCTGACGCTGGGCGCGCTCGGCTGCGCGCAGAAGGAACAGACCCAGGCGGCGGTCACGCCGGCGCCCGAGATGGCTGAAGGAACCACGACCACCACGACGACCACCACCACGGTCGTCGAGACGAACCTGACGGCCGACCCGGTGGCCGCCTCGCAGCGGAACGCCGAGGTGCGGCGCAAGAAACCGCGGGCGCAGGCACGGCAGACGTCAACCCGGCCCGCCGACACCGCGGAGGTGAGCGCGAGCCGGCCCGCCGACGCCGAGGTGCCCGCCGGAACGATCCTGCGGGTGTCTTTCAGCCAGCCGATTTCCACGGCCACCGCCAAGGTCGGCGAAACGGTCTCGGGCGAGCTGCTCGATGACCTCATCGCCGACGACGGCAAGGTCGTGGCCCGTTCGGGCAGCAAGGTGACCGGCAAGGTGGAGCACGTCGTGGACTCGGGCCGCCTCGCCCGCCCGGCGGAGCTACGGTTCCGGCTGACCGACCTCGAGACGCGGTCGGGGACCCGCCCGATCGCGACCTCCGCCTACCAGCGCACGGGGGACACACACACCAAGCGCAACGTCGGGTACATCGCGGG
>DATLOP010000296.1:0-3847 GCA_035536255.1 Solirubrobacteraceae bacterium | reverse complement strand
CCGACCAGGACCGAGTCCACGTTGGGGACCGGCGAGAACACCCGGCGCGAGACCGGGCGCAGGACCCGCACGCGCGCCGCCAGCTGGGCCAGGACCGAGGGAACGCCGTAGGCCCCGGTCCCCGGCGACGCGGCCAGCCGCTCGCCGACCTCGCGCTGGGCCATCGCCACCCAGGTCCGGGCGCCCGGCAGCTCCTCCAGGGTGCGCAGGATCGCGCCGGCGGCGATCCCGTAGGGCAGGTTGGCCACGACCTTGTCCGGCGCCGGGTCCAGGGCCGCCAGGTCCAGCGCCATCGCGTCCGCGAGGTGCAGGGTCGCCTTCCCCTCGAACGGCGCCAGCGCGTCGCGCAGCGCCGGCTCCAGGCGCGGGTCGACCTCCACGACGTGGACGTGACCGGCGCGCGCCGCCAGGTGCTCGGACAGCACGCCCAGCCCGCCGCCGATCTCCAGCACCACGTCGTCGGGCCCCAGCTCGGCCGCCCGCTCGATCACCCCGAGGACGTTGGAGTCCACGAGGAAGTTCTGCCCCAGCTCGCGGTTGGGCCGGATCCCGAACTGGCGCATCCGGCGCAGGCTGGGCTGAGTCGGGAGCTCGGGGGCGGGCGGGGCCGTCACCACCCGAACACCTCGGCGGCGTTGCGCTCGACGGTCGCCTCCAGCGCCTCGTAGCCGACGCCGCGAGCTTCGGCCAGCGCGCGGGCCGTGTGGACGACGTGGGCGGGCTCGTTCTCCTGCCCCCGCACGGGCTGGGCCGCCAGGTAGGGCGCGTCGGTCTCCACCAGCAGCCGGTCGTCGGGCACCCGGGCCGCCGCGGCGCGCAGCGCGTCGGACTTCGGATAGGTCACGTTGCCGGCGAACGAGATCCAGTAGCGGCGCTCCAGGCAGGCCTCGAGGTGGTCGACCAGGGAGAAGCAGTGCATGACCGTGGGGTGGCCCGGCGCGTGGGCGTCGAGCAGCGCGATCGTCTCGTCGGCCGCCTCGCGCGTGTGGATGACCAGCGGCTTGCCGGTCTCGCGCGCCAGCTCCATCTGGGCCCGGAAAGCGCGCTCCATGTCCGCCCGCGGCGCGTAGTCGCGCTTGAAGTCCAGGCCGGTCTCGCCGATCGCGGCGCAGCGCTCGTGGGCCGCCAGCGCGGCCAGCTCGGAGGCGTCGGCGTCGTCGAACCCGGTGCTCAGCGTCGGGTGGCGGCCTATCGCCGCGTGGACCTGGGGGAACGCCTCGGCCGCGGCGAGCGCGGCGCGGCACGAGGCGCCGTCCATCCCGATCGCCAGCACGCGGCGCACGCCCGCCCGCTCGGCGTCGGCGACCAGGTCGGCGGCCGGCCGCTCGCAGGCGTCGAGGTGGGCGTGGGTGTCGACCATCCGGGCCCGCCCTCAACCGGCGGGCGCCGGTGTCTTGGGGAACAGCGCGTCGAGGGGCTGGACGCGCTGCCCGCCGGGGCCGGCGCCGTAGCGCGCGGTGTCGAGCCCGAGCTCCGGGGTCCCCAGGGCGTCGAGCAGCTTCGCCACCGTGGCCGGCAGGTAGGGCGCGAGCAGCACGGCGATCACGCGCAGTCCCTCGGCCAGCGAGCGCAGCGTCACGTCGAGCTCGCCGGCCTTCGCCTCGTCCTTGGCCAGCTGCCAGGGCGCGCGCTCCTCGACGTAGCGGTTCAGGCGCCGGACGCGCTGCCAGATCTCCTCCAGCGCCGCGGTGACCTGGACCTCGTCCAGGCGCTCGGCCACCCGCTCGGCCAGGCCGTCGAAGTCGCCGGCCAGCTCGGGGTCGGGCTCGACGCCGGGGACGGTCCCGTCCCGGTAGCGGTTGACCATGGCCAGGGTGCGCGACGCGAGGTTGCCCAGCTCGTTGGCCAGCTCGGTCTCGTAGCGCGACTCGAAGTCGGCCGGCGAGACGCTTCCGTCCTGGCCGAACGAGACGTCGCGCATGCAGTAGAAGCGCAGCGCGTCGGTGCCGAACTTGTCCATCGCGTCGAACGGGTCCAGGACGTTGCCCAGCGACTTGCTCATCTTCTGGCCGTCGGACAGCAGGTAGCCGTGGACGAACAGTCGCCGCGGCACCTCCAGTCCGGCCGCCATCAGCAGCGCCGGCCAGTAGACGCAGTGGAACTTCAGGATGTCCTTGCCGATCAGGTGGTAGTCGGCGGGCCAGAACCGGTCGGTCAGGTCCTCGCCCTCGCGGGCGAAGGCCAGCGCGGTGACGTAGTTCAGCAGCGCGTCGAACCAGACGTAGAAGACGTGCTCGGGGTCCCACGGGACCGGGACGCCCCAGCTCAGGTGCGCGCGCGACAGCGACACGTCCTGCAGGCCCTGGCCGATGAACGAGCGCGCCTCGTTGAAGCGCACCGGCGGCAGGACGAAGTCGGGGCGCTGGGCGTAGAGCTCCTCCAGCGCGCCCTGGAACTTCGACAGGGCGAAGAACCAGTTCTCCTCGCTCTCGCGCTGGAGCGGGAAGTCGATGTGGATCAGGCACGTGTTGCCGGGGCCGATCTCGTTCTCGGTCTTGAAGTCGGCGCAGCGCGTGCAGTACCAGCCCTCGTAGCTGCCCTTGTAGACGTGCCCGTTGTCGTGGACGCGCTGGAGGATCTCCTGCACCCGGGCCACGTGACGCGGGTCGCTGGTGCGGATGAAGAAGTCGTTGGTGACGTCGAGCTGGGGCATCAGCGCCTGGAAGCGCTCGGCGTTGCGGTCGGCCAGCTCCTTGGGCGTCACCCCCTCGCGCTCGGCCGCCTGGGCCACGGGCTCGCCGTGCTCGTCGGTGCCGGTGAGGAAGAAGACGTCCTCGCCGCGCTGGCGCATGTGGCGGGCCAGGACGTCGGCCGCGATCGTCGTGTACGCGTGCCCCAGGTGGGGGGCGGCGTTGACGTAGTAGATGGGCGTCGTGACGTAGAAGGGCAAGGCGGGCGAAGGCTACCCGCCGTGCCGCCGGCGCCCTGAGGGGCCGCCGGCCCCTACGCCTCGACCGGCGCGCGCAAACGCTCGTCGGTCTCCTTGAGGACCGCCTCGGCGTCGCCCATGACCATCTTCGCGATGTCGCGCAGCCGGAAGATCCGCCCGGCGCCGCCCCAGTGCCCGTCCGGGACCTCGTGGATGAAGACCCAGACGCGCAGCGCGTTGGGCAGGTCGATCGGGCTGCCCTCGGCCTCGAGCACCTTCCGCGTCAGCTCACCGACCAGGCCCTCCTTCTTGGGCTGGTCCAGCGCGCCCTCGGGAACGGTGACGAGGATGCGGTAGCGCGGCTGGTCGGCCGGGGCGCGGTCGTGGGCGACGTGCCAGTCGCCGGCCGCGACGGGATGGAGCACGCCCCAGGTGACCGCGTCACCCATCGGGTTGCCCTCGCCGACGCCCTCCCACCGCAGCAGCGTGCGGGTCAGCTCGTCCAGCAGCTCGTGTCGCGCGGTCTCGTCCAGCGCGTCCTCCGGGAGGGTGAGGTCGATCATCGGCATGGCCGGCTCCTTTCGAGTTGGACGAGCGACGCTATCGGAGTGGGTTGTGAATCGCAACTCTGTGGGCCTCGCACATTCGACCGCGCCGCGCGCGTGCGCCCACCCGCCACAGCGCCAGCCCGGGCACCCCGGCCGCCAGGAGGCCGAGGCCGAGCCACACTGTCTTCGGCATGCGCGCTTGTGCCGGGGCCGGAAAGGCGGCGGGTGAGGGGGTCGGGATCGGCCGGGCCGCCGGGACGGGGCGGGTCTCTCCGGCCGGGATCGGCCGGGCCGCCGGGACGGGGCGGTGCTCTCCGGCGGGGACCGGTCTCCGGCGGGTCTCTCCGGCGGGGACTGGGTGTGGGCGGGGGGCGGGTGGGGGTGGGGCTCTCCTGGCCGGCGCTGTCGGCGGGGGCGACGGTGGCCGGGT
>DATLOP010000295.1:0-4576 GCA_035536255.1 Solirubrobacteraceae bacterium | reverse complement strand
CGCGCGCCGGCGCCCTCGTCCTCGGCCCCGGCCTGGGCCGCGGCGAGGACACGCAGGAGCTGGCGCGGACGGTCGCCGCGCGCGCCGAGATCCCGCTGCTGCTGGACGCCGACGGCCTCAACGCGCACGCCGGGCGCCTGCACGACCTGGCCCGGCGCCCCGCGCCCACGATCCTCACCCCGCACGCGGGCGAGCTGGCCCGGCTGCTGGAGACCGAGTCCACGGCCGTCGAGGCGGCGCGCCTGCACCACGCGCGGGCCGCGGCCGCCGCCGCGCGCTGCGTCGTCGTGCTCAAGGGCGACGACACGATCGTGGCCGAGCCCGGCGGCCGCGCCGCGGTCAGCCGCGGCGGGAGCGCCGCCCTGGCCACCGCGGGCACCGGCGACGTGCTGTCCGGCGTGGCCGGCGCGGTCCTGGCCAAGGGCGTCGAGCCGTTCGCCGCGGCGTGCGCGGCGGTGTGGCTGCACACCGAGGCGGGGGCGCTGGCCGCGCGGGAGCACGGGCCCGACGGGACGATCGCGCGCGACGTGATCGAGGCGCTGCCCGCCGCGCTCGGCGGGTAGGCTCCCGCGCCGTGGCGACGGTCGCCGACATCATGGAGCGCGATCCCGCGACGGTCACACCCGACGACGACGTCGAGACCGTCATCCGCGTGCTGCGCGACCAGGAGCTGCCCGGCGTCCCCGTGGTCAACGAGGGCGGGCGCTGCGTGGGGATCGTGACCGAGAACGACCTGATCCTGCGCGACGAGGACGCCGACCTCCACCTCCCGCACCACCTCGACATCATGGGCGGCGTCATCTTCATCGAGTCGCTCAAGCACTTCGAGGAGCGCGTGAAGAAGGCCTTCGCCAGCCGGGTCGAGGACATGATGACCGCGGACCCGGTCACGGTCGCGCCGGACGCGACGGTGGACGAGGCGGCGCGCCTCATCGCCGAGCACAAGCACAACCGCTTGCCCGTCGTCGACCACGGGCGACTGGTCGGCGTGGTCACCCGCGTAGACGTGCTCGACGCGATGACGGCCAAGGACTAGCCATGCCGCTCCGCGCGGTGGCCGCGGTGAACCTGGCGGCGATCGAGCGCAACTGCGCCCGCCTGCGCGCGGCGCTGGCGCCGGGCGCGCGCCTGAGCGCGGTCGTCAAGGGAAACGGCTACGGGCACGGCGCGGTGGCGGCCGGCCAGGCGGCCCTGGCCGGCGGCGCGGAGCTGCTGTGCGTCGCCGCGGCCGGCGAGGCGCGCGAGCTGCACGACGCGCGGGTGGGCGGGCCGGTGCTGGTCCTGGGCGCGCTGAGCCGGGAGGAGACCCTGGTCGCGCTGGAGGCCCACGCCGAGGTCGTCGCGTGGCGCGAGGCGTTCGTCGAGCGGCTGGCCGGCTTCGAGGTGTCGCGGCCCGGCCATCCCGGCCGCTCGGCCGCCGGGGTGCGGGTGCACGTCAAGCTGGACAGCGGGATGGGGCGGCTGGGCACGCGCGACGCCGACGAGGCGCGGCGGGTGGCCGACCGCGTCGCGACGACCGAGGGGTTGCACCTGGTCGGCGTGATGACGCACTTCGCGACGGCCGACGAGCGCGGCGACGCCTTCTTCGGCCAGCAGCTCGAGCGCTTCGCGGCGTTCGTGGACGCGGTGCGCGCCGAGCACCCGGACGTCGTGGCCCACGCCGCCAACAGCGCCGCCACCCTCCGTGACCCCGGCGCCCACTTCGACCTCGTGCGCTGCGGCGTGGCGGTCTACGGCCTCGACCCCTTCCAGGAGGACCCGGCGGCCCACGAGCTGGAGCCGGCGCTGGAGCTGCGCAGCTACGTGGCCGACGTCAAGCCGTGCGCCCCGGGCGAGAGCGCGGGCTACGGGCGGCGGTTCGTCGCCGAGCGCGACACCGTGCTCGGCGTGCTGCCGCTCGGCTACGGGGACGGCTGGCGCCGCGACCTGAGCGGCCGGGCCGACGCCCTGGTGGCCGGCGAGCGCCGCCCGCTGGTGGGGACGGTGTCGATGGACAACGTCACGGTCGACCTCGGCCCCGAGCCGTCCGCCCGGCCGGGCGACGAGGCGGTGCTCATCGGCGCGCGGGGCGCCGAGCGGATCCTGGCCGAGGAGCTGGCCCGGCGAATGGGCACGATCAACTACGAGATCACGACCGGGCTGCTCGCGCGCGTCCACCGCGAGTACCATCGGGACGGCGAGCCGGCGTGAGTCGTGCCGCTCCGCCACCGGGACGGCGAGCCGGCGTGAGCCGCGCGGCTTCGCCCGCCGGCGGGGGACGCGCTTGAACGCGGCGCTCGCGGCGGCGCGCGCGGCGCTCTCGGGCGAGGAGGCGTGGCTCGTCGGGGGCGCCGTCCGCGACCGGCTGCTGGGGCGCGAGACCGACGACGTCGACCTCGCGGTCGCCGGCGACGCCCGGGCCGCGGCCAGGCGGCTGGCCCGGGCCACGGACGCCATGCCGTTCGCGCTGTCCGACGCCTTCGGCGCCTGGCGCGTGACGGCGCGCGACCGCTCCTGGCAGGCCGACCTGATGCCGCTGGAGGGCGGAAGCCTGGAGGCCGACCTGGCCCGCCGCGACTTCACGGTCAACGCGATGGCCGAGCCGCTGGCCGGGGGCGACCTCGTGGACCCGTTCGGGGGCCGGGCCGACCTCGAGGCCCGGCGCCTGCGGCTGGTCTCCGACCACGCGCTGGAGGACGACCCGCTGCGCGTCATGCGCTGGGCGCGCCTGGCCGTCGAGCTGGGCCTGGACTCCGAGCCGCGGACCGAGCAGGCCGTCCGCCGGGCCGCCCCGCGCCTGCCCGCGGTGGCGCCGGAGCGCGTGTTCGCCGAGCTCAAGCGGATCGTCGGCGCGCAGCGGCCCGAGCTGGGGATCGGCCGGCTCGCCGAGGTCGGCGCGCTGGAGGCGGTCCTGCCCGAGCTGGCGGCCCAGCGGGGGGTGGAGCAGAACCGCTTCCACCACCTCGACGTCTACGCCCACACCCTGGAGGTCCTGGCCACGGCGGCGCGGCTGGAGGGCGACCCCGAGTTCTTCGGGGAGCACGCGGACGCCGTCGCCGCGTTCCTGGCCGAGCCGCTGGCCGACGAGCTGAGCCGGGCCCAGGCCCTGCGCCTCGGCGCGCTCATGCACGACGTGGCCAAGCCGCCGACGCGCAGCGAGACGCCGGAGGGACGGGTCACGTTCATGGGCCACGACGCGCTGGGGGCGGAGATGGCGCACGCCGCGCTCGGGCGCCTGCGCGCCTCCCAGCGGCTGCGCGAGCACGTGGCCGCGCTGACCCGCCACCACCTGCGCGCGGGGTTCCTCGTCCACCGGCGGCCGCTCACGCGCCGCGACGTCCACGCCTACCTGCGGGCGTGCGAGCCGGTGGAGGTCGACGTCACGCTGCTCTCGGTGGCCGACCGCCTGGCCACGCGCGGCGACAACGCCGAGGCGTCGATCGCCAACCACCTCGAGGTCGCGCGCGAGCTGCTCGGCGAGGCGCTGCGCTGGCGCGCCGAGGGCCCGCCGGAGCCGCTGGTCCGCGGCGACGAGCTGGCCGCGGAGGTCGGGATCCCGCGAGGCCCGCGCCTCGGCGAGGCGCTGCGCGAGCTGGAGGCCGCCCAGTTCGCGGGCGAGATCGCCTCACGCGAGGACGCGGTCGCCCTCGCTCGCCGCCTGGCGGGCGAGACGGCGGACTAGCGCGTCGCACACCGTCACGGCCTCCTCCACCCGCGCGTAGTCGACGTTGTCGGCCGTGTCCGTGGGCTTGTGGTAGTTGCCCGGGACCTTGAACTCGTTGACCGAGGCCAGCAGGGCGGCGCGGTAGCCGGCGCGGATGGCGGGCAGGGCGTCGCTGGCGAACGACAGCTCGAGGCCCCGGCGCAGGTGGACGCCGGCCTGCTCGGCGGCGGCGGAGAGCTCGTCCTTGAGCTCGGGGTCGTAGGACGACTGGACGATCATCCCCTCGCTCTCGGCGGCCACCAGCTCGGCCGAGGAGCCGACGGTGTCGACGGCCAGGACGCGGGTGCGCGGGGGCGAGAGCCGGGCGGCGTGGCGGCGCAGGAAGCCGCGCATCCCCTCCATGAACGACTCCTCGGCGCCGGTGGAGACGAGCACCACGCGCAGGCCCGACACCGGCTCGTCGCGCAGGCGCTCGGCCAGCGCCAGGAGGGTCGCGACCGCGGTCAGGTTGTCGTTGGCGCCGGGGACGACCGGGCTGGCCCCGATCTGGGCGAAGCCGGCGGTCGAGAGGGCGCCCAGGACCATCCCGGCCTTGACCGGGCCGCGGCGGCCCAGCAGCGCGCCCAGGGCCACCAGCGCCGGGCCGCCCACGATCGCGCGGAACAGCTCGGGCCAGCGGTCGGCCTTCTCGAAGCGCTCGGGCGCCACGCGGGCCAGGAGCTCGACCGGGCGCTGGTCGAAGACCATGCCGGTGTTGGCGGCGTCGTGGTGGGCGACGACGACGAGCGTCTCGGCCGCGGTCAGGTCCCCGGCGTCGGCCACGACGTTGCAGGTCGTGCGGTGGGGCAGCAGGCGGCGGAACACGTGGGGACCGGCCGAGCAGTCGTCGGCGATCGCGGCCGCCGCGGCGGCGCCCAGGAGCGCGGCGGGCCC
>DATLOP010000294.1:0-2513 GCA_035536255.1 Solirubrobacteraceae bacterium | reverse complement strand
CCCGTGCGCCCGGACGCCCTCGCCCGCACCCGTCCCGACTACGCCGCGATCGAGCGCTTCCTCGACCGCTTCGGCGCCGTCGTGCTCTACGTCGCCGCGTGCGACCCGGCGGCGGGCACGGCGCGCGCCCGGTCCTTCGGGCACACCGCGGCCATGGGGGAGGACCCGGCGACGGGCGGGGCGGCCGGCCCGCTCATGTCCTACCTGCACGCGCGCGCCGGGCTGACCGAGCTGACGATCCAGCAGGGCGTGGAGATGGGCCGCCCGTCGCGCCTGAGCTGCTCGACCGAGGGCGAGCGCCCGCGCGTGAGCGGGCGGGTCGCCCTCGTCGTCCGCGGAACGCTGCGGCTTTAGCGCTCTGGACAGGTGTCCAGTTTTTGCGCGAACCCCTTCAGGGTGCGCCCGCGGGTTCCGAATAAACCCCTGCGTACGCTCCGGACAGCGGTCCCGGACACCAAGCTTGCCTCGGAGGGCAAGGACGCCGTGGGAGCGCCCCTAGATGGGGCGCTTCCGCGTTAAGCGGCCACTACACGTAGCCGCGCGTGCGGGCGGCCTCGAGCACGCGCTCGATCCCCGTCTGGAAGGCGGCCACCCGCAGGGACACGCCGTCGTCCTCCTTGGCCCGCGCCACGACCTCCCGGTAGGCGCGGCGCATGATGCTTCCGAGCTTGTCGTTGACCTCGCGCTCGTCCCAGCGGAAGTGCTGGAGGTTCTGGACCCACTCGAAGTACGAGACCACCACCCCGCCCGCGTTGGCCATCACGTCGGGGATCACGTACACGCCGCGGTCGTGGAGGATCTCGTCCGCCGCCGGGGTGGTGGGGCTGTTGGCGCCCTCGATGAGCACGCGCGCGGCCAGGCGATCGGCGTTGCCCTCGTGGATCATCCCGCCCAGGGCGGCGGGGATGAACACCTCGCACTCGACCTCCAGCAGCTCGTCGGCCGAGATCGCCTCGGCCCCCTCGAACGACGGCACGCTGCCGCCCTCGGCGACGTGGTCGGCCAGCGCGTTGGCGTCGATGCCGGCGTCGTTGCGGATCGCCCCGTCGGCGTCCGAGGCCCCGACCAGCTTGCACCCGAGCTGCTGCATGATGCGCGCGGCCCACGACCCGACGTTGCCGTAGCCCTGGACGACGAAGCGCGTCTCGCTCGGCGAGAGCCCCAGCGCGGGCGCGGCCTCGCGGTACATGTAGACGACGCCGCGGCCCGTCGCCGCCTCGCGCCCGTGCGAGCCCTCGAGCGCGATCGGCTTGCCGGTCACGCAGGCCGGCGTGTGGCCGTGGAGCTTGCCGTACTCGTCCATCATCCACGCCATCACCTGGGCGTCGGTCCCCACGTCGGGGGCGGGGATGTCGCGGCTGGGGCCCAGGACCTTCTCGATCTTGTCCATGAACGAGCGGGCGATCTTCTGGACCTCGGAGCGCTCCAGCTCGCGCGTCGAGCAGTTCACCCCGCCCTTGGCCCCTCCGAACGGGATGTTCACGATCGCCGTCTTCCACGTCATCAGCGCGGCCAGCGCGCGCACCTCGTCCAGGTCCACCTCGGGGTGGAAGCGCACGCCGCCCTTGTAGGGCCCGCGGGCGCCGTTGTGCTGCACGCGGTAGCCCGAGAAGACGTGGATGCGCCCGTCCGAGAGCTTGATCGGGATCTGCACCTGGACCTCGCGATAGGCCGAGCGCAGCACCGAGCGCAGGTCGTCGGCCAGGTCCAGCCGGTCGGCCGCCACGTCGAAGTAGTGGTTGACGATCTCCCAGTTGGAGACCTCGGCGTGGTCCGGCGTCTCGGCGGCGTCGCCGCGGTTGGCCGGGCGCGGAGACTTGTCGGTTTGCTCGGATGTCGACATGAGCGGCCGATACCCTCGCGGGCGTGTACGACACCTTATTGTTCCTGCACGTCCTCACGGCGTTCATGCTCGGGACGGCGGCGGTGATGTCCAGCGCCATCGTCCTGGCGGGACAGTGGACCTCGCGGACGCGGTGGGTGGCCGACCGCATGGAGGACGCCGGGGCGACCGGGACGCTGGTCCTGGGCATCTGGCTCGCGCTGTACGTGGACGGCTACGCGCTGACCGACGGCTGGATCCTCGGCGCGATCGTCCTGTGGGCGCTGGCCGCCACGTGCACCCTGCTGGCGCGGCCCGGGTTCGTTGACGGCGGCGTGACCGGCCGGGCGAAGGTCGTCCACTGGACGCGCACCGCGCTGGTCGTCGCGATCCTCGTCCTCATGGTCTGGAAGCCCGGCGCGTGAGCCTGCTCGCGGTCGTCCGGCCGGACAGCTGGAACCTCCCGCTGTTCCTGCACATCATGGGCGCGCTGGTGCTCGTGGGTGGGCTGGCGCTCGCCGCGACGGCGCTGAGCGCGGCCTGGCGCGACGGCGACGCCGCCGCGGCGCGGCTGGGCTACCGGGGCCTGCTGCTGGCCGCGGTCCCGGGCTGGATCGTCATGCGCGTGGCCGCGCAGTGGCTGCTGGACGAGGAGGGGCTGGAGGACTCCGAGGTGGCCTGGGTGGAGATC
>DATLOP010000293.1:0-12140 GCA_035536255.1 Solirubrobacteraceae bacterium | reverse complement strand
GGCGTGGCCGCGGGCGCCGTGGCGGGCTCGGCGCTGGGCGGCACGGCGGTGGGCGCCCGGGCGGTCAGGCGGCTCGCGCGCGCGGCGGGGCCGCCCGCCAGGCGGGCGGTGCGCTGGTCGAGCAGACGGGGGCGGCGCCCGTCGCTTCGGCGATGGCTTCGGCGGTGATCTCGACCAGCCGGCGCAGCTGCGCCTCGGTGATCGACAGCGGGGGCATCAGCACGACGACGTCGCCGAGCGGGCGCACGATGGCGCCGCGCCGCCGCGCGGCCAGCGTGACCCGGTGCGCCATGCGCTCCTCCAGCGGGAAGTCGGCCAGAGCAATCCCGGTCATGAACCCGCAGCGCCGGACCTCGGCCACCGTCTCCAGCGGCTCCACCCAGCGCGCCAGCCACGTCGCGAGCACGTCGATCTTGGCCTGCAGACGGCGCAGCGTCTGCTCGCGCTCGAACACGTCCAGGGACGCCAGGGCGGCGGCGCAGGCCAGCGGGTTGCCCGTGTACGTGTGTCCGTGGAAGAACGCGCGGAGCTCCTCGAAGCGCCCGAGGAAGCCCTCGTAGACCCGCTCGGTGGTCAGCGTGGCCGCGAGCGGCAGGTAGCCGCCGGTCACGCCCTTGGCCAGGCACAGGAAGTCGGGCGCCACGTCCTCGTGCTCGCAGGCGAACATGCGCCCGGTGCGCCCGAAGCCGGTCGCCACCTCGTCGCAGATCAGGAACACCCCGTGGCGATCGCACAGCTCGCGCACCGCGCGCAGGTAGCCGGGCGGGTGGACGAGGATCCCGGCCGCGCCCTGGACCAGCGGCTCGACGATCACCGCGGCCACCGTGTCTCCGTGCTCGGCCAGCAGCGCCTCCATGTGGGCCGCGTCCCCCGGCTCGGCCTGCCAGGCGTCGAACAGCAGCGGCCGGTAGAGCGAGTGGAACAGGTCGATTCCGCCCACCGACACCGAGCCCACGGTGTCGCCGTGGTAGGCGTTGCGCAGCGTGACGAAGCCGGTGCGCTGCGGCTCGCCGGCGTGGGCCCACCACTGGAAGGCCATCTTCAGCGCGACCTCGGTGGCGGTGGACCCGTTGTCGGAGAAGAACACGCGGCTCAGGTTGCCGGGGGCCAGGTCGACCAGGCGGCGGGCCAGCTCGATGGCCGGGCGATGGGTGAGCCCGAGCATCGTCGTGTGCGCGACGCGGTCCAGCTGGGCGCGGATCGCCGCGTCGATCGCGTGGTGGCGGTGGCCGTGGACGTTGCACCACAGCGACGAGACTCCGTCGATGTACGCGTTGCCGTCGGCGTCGTAGAGCGTCGTGCCCTCCGCGCGCTCCACGATCACCGGGTCCTCCTCCGACCACCCCTGCTGCTGCGTGAACGGATGCCACAGCACGTCCCGGTCGAGCGCGGCCAGCTCGGAGCTCGTCACGGGCGCAACGTAGCCCGCGCAGCGGACGTGAACGTATCCTCGTCCGGGCCATGCGCCGCCAGCCACCCATCGAGGTGATCGTCTTCGTGGTCGGGGCGTCGAGCCTCGGCGCGGAGATCGCCGCGGCCCGTCTGCTCGCCCCGTATTTCGGCGCGTCGACGATCGTGTGGGCCAACACGATCGCCACCGTGCTGGTGGCGCTGTCGATCGGCTACTGGCTGGGCGGTCGCCTGGCCGACCGCAACCCCACGCCGCGGGGCATGTGCGGACTGGTCCTGGGCGCGGCGGTCCTGCTCGCGCTCGTCCCGTTCGCCGCCGGGCCGTTCCTGCGCACGTCGGTCCGGGCGTTCGACGCCCTGTCGGCGGGCGCCTTCTTCGGGTCGCTGTTCGGCGTGCTGGCCCTGGTCGCGGTGCCGGTCGTGCTCCTGGGCGCCGTCGCGCCCTACGCGATCCGCCTCTCGGTCCGCCGGGTGGAGGAGTCGGGCGCGGTGGCCGGGCGGCTGTACGCGATCTCCACGTTCGGGTCGCTGATCGGCGTCTTCCTGTCCGCGCTGGCGATGATCCCGTTCCTGGGCACGCGGCGGACGTTCCTGGCCTTCGCCCTGGCCCTCGCCGTCGTGGGCGTCCTGGGCCTGGGTCGCCGGTACGCCCTGGCGCCCCTGGTGCTGATAGTCCTCATCGCGGTGCCGGTCGGCAGCGTCAAGGGCAGCGACGGTCAGCGCGTGATCTGGGAGCGCGAGACGACGTACCAGTACGCGCGCGTGGTCGAGGACGCCGACGGGCGGCGCGACCTCGAGCTCAACGAGGGCCAGGCGGTGCACTCGATCTACCGTCCCGAGACCGTCCTGACGGACGACGTGTGGGACGGCTACCTCGTGCTCCCCTTCGCGGCGCGGCGCGAGCCGCCGCGCCGCCTGGCCATCCTCGGCAACGCGGCGGGGACGACGGCGCGCGCCTACGAGCGCTTCTTCCCGGCGACGGAGATCGACGGCGTCGAGATCGACGGCGACCTGACCGAGGCCGGTCGCGAGCTGTTCGGGATGGACAACCCGCGGCTGCGCACGCACACGGCCGACGCGCGGCCCTTCCTGGCCGAGCAGGACGACGGCCGCTACGACGCGATCTTCGTCGACGCCTACCGCCAGCCCTACATCCCGTTCTACCTGGCCACCCGGGAGTTCTTCGAGCTGGCGCGCGACAAGCTGACGCCGGGTGGGGTGGTCGTGGTCAACGCCGGCCATCCCGAGGGCTCCGACGACCTCGAGCGCGTGCTCTCGGCGACCATGCGCGACGTCTTCCACACGGTGCTGCGCGACCCGATCGAGGAGACGAACACCCTGCTCCTGGGCACGGCCGGCGCCGCCGGGCCCGAGCGCCTGCGCGACGCCGCGCCCCGTTTGGCGCCCGAGCTGCGCCCCGTGGTCACGGCGAGCGCGGCCCGCCTGCGCCCGGCGCTGCGCGGCGGCGACGTCTACACCGACGACCGCGCGCCGGTGGAGTGGCTGATCGACACCTCGATCGTGGAGTACGCGGCGGGCGGCGGCGACTAGGCCGCGACCAGCTCGGCCTCGATGAAGCGCGTGCCGCTGCCGGCGATGACGTGCTCGAGGTCCTGGGCGATCGAGGCGATCAGCCGCTGGATCGGGGCGTTGTCGGCCAGGGTGGTGGCGGTGAAGCGCCGGACGCCGTGCTTCTGGGCCTCGGCGACCAGCGCGCGGGCCAGCGCGCGCCCGGCGCCCCGGCCCTGGTAGGCGTCGCCGACGACGATCGCGAACTCGGCGGTGTCGGGACGCTCGCGCTCGCGCACGAAGCGTGCCACGCCCACGGGGTGCGAGGGGTTCTCGGCCTCGACGGCGATCAGGGCGACGTGGTCGTGCCCGTCGACCTCGGTGAGGTAGCGCAGCTCGCTGCGGCTGAACGACGGCTTGGGGGAGAGGAAGCGCTTGTACTGCGTCTCCGGGCTGAGCAGGCGCAGGCCGGCCACGAGCAGCGGCTTGTCGCCGGGCTCGATGGGCCGGATCTCGATGGCCAGTCCGTCTTCCAGGGTCAGGTTCACAATTGCAACCTACTCCCGGAACGCCCCGGCGACTGTGGCCGGGGTCACATGGCCGAGCCGCTAGCGCTGCTCGACCGGCACGTAGTCGCGCGTGCGGTCGCCCGTGTAGATCTGGCGCGGGCGCGCGATCTTCTGCTCGGAGTCCTGGACCATCTCCAGCCACTGGGCGATCCAGCCCGCGGTGCGCGGGATGGCGAACATCACCGGGAACATCGAGACGGGCATCCCCAGCGCCTCGTAGATCAGGCCCGAGTAGAAGTCGACGTTGGGGTAGAGCTTGCGCTCGACGAAGTAGTCGTCCTCCAGCGCGATCTTCTCCAGCTCGGTCGCGATGTCCAGCAGCGGGCTCTTGGCGCCGGTGGCCTCGAACACGTCGTCGGTGGCCGACTTGATGATCTTGGCCCGCGGGTCGTAGTTCTTGTACACGCGGTGGCCGAAGCCCATCAGGCGCTCGTTGCCCGCCTTCACGCCCTTGATGAAGTCGGGGATGTTCTCCTTGGTCTCGACGCGCTTGAGCATCCGCAGCACGGCCTCGTTGGCCCCACCGTGCAGCGGGCCGTAGAGCGCGGCGATGCCGGCCGCCACCGCCGAGTAGGGGTCCACCTGGGAGGAGCCGACAGCGCGGACCGAGCTGGTCGAGCAGTTCTGCTCGTGGTCGGCGTGCAGGATGAACAGGATGTCCAGCGCGCGCGCGAGCCGCGGGTCGGGCTCGTACTTGAGCTCGGTCATCTTGTAGAGCATGTTGAGGAAGTTGCCCGGATACTCGAGGTCGTTGTCCGGATAGACGTAGGGCTGCCCGTTGGAGTGGCGGAAGGCGAAGGCGGCCAGCGTCGGCATCTTGGCGATCAGCCGGATCGTCTGGATCGCGCGGTTGTCGGGGTCCTGGATGTCGTTGGCGTCCGGGTAGAACGTCGACAGCGCGCCCACCGAGCCCAGCAGCATCCCCATCGGGTGCGCGTCGTGGCGGAAGCCGCCCATGAACTCCTTGACGTTCTCGTGCACGAACGTGTGGATCGTGATCTGGTGGCACCACTCCGCCAGCTCGTCCTTCGTGGGGAGCTCGCCGTGGACGAGCAGGTAGGCGACCTCGAGGTACGTGGAGTGCTCGGCCAGCTGCTCGATCGGGTAGCCGCGGTACTCGAGGATCCCCTTGTCGCCGTCGATGAACGTGATCGCGCTGCGGCACGACGCCGTGTTCAGGTAGGCCGGGTCGTAGGCCATCAGGCCGAAGTCGTCGTCGTCGACCTTGATGTCGCGCAGGGCGATGGCGCGGATCGTGCCGTCCTCGATCGGGATCTCGTAGCGGCGTCCCGTGCGGTTGTCGACGACCGAGAGCGTGGAGTCGCCGGTCACCTCTCCGTCGGGGCCCGACGCAGCCTGGGTCTCGGTGTCTGGGGTCATGGGGCTCCTCTCGCGGACGGACGTCGTGCTCTTGTACCCCATTGTGCCGAAAGCGAAGGGGCGGCCCGTGGGCCGCCCCTTCACGCGATTCCTGTCGACGCTGCCTAGAGGCCGGCGTCGTTGGCCATCTTGACCGGCTCGACGAACAGCGTGCGCTTGCCGACGCCCGCCATCGCCATGACCTGACCGGTGCTGTCCTGGTCGTCCTCGTCGGCGATGCTCGTCGCCAGACGCGCGTGGACCTTGATCTCGACGATGCCCTTGCCGTTGTAGGCCTCGTCGTAGTTGACGCCGATGTTCATCGCGCCCCAGTTGAACGCGCTGGCCTCGCGGCTGCGGTTGTAGGAGCGGATGACGATGTCGTCTTCCTCGTCGCCATCGGCCAGCGGGTCAGCGTCTGCGTCAGGCGCGAGCGGCCCGGAGCCGCCCGGAGCGTTCTCGCCGACCGTCGTCTGCTCGATGTTCTCGGTCTTCATCCGCGTGGCGCGGTTGCAGAACACCGCCCGACCGGCCCCGGCCGGATCGTCGGGGTCGACGGTGGTCGTCGGCGCGTCGGTGTCATCGGGCGCGACCGGAACGACGTTGCCGTCGATCTCGACCCAGATCTCGACGCGGGCCTTGCTCTCGGCGTCGTCGTCGCCGAACGTCGCCGTGTTGGTCCACAGCGCGCACTCGGCCGCGACGGAGATGCGCAGGTCGGTCGTGTTGTTGAACCGGGCCTTCGCCACCTCGAGCACCTTGTGGTTCTCCTCCTTGATGACCGCGCCCGCGCCGCCGGCGTTGACTTGGTCGCGCATGATCTCGAGCGTGTTGCCGTCGGCCCACACCTTGTTGGCGGGCGTGTGGTTCGCGCTTGCCGAGTCGCGATTCGCGTAGAACGTCGCGACGAGCAGGGCCGCTATCGCCACGCCGAGCGCCACGAGGGCGAGGCGCCGCACGCGCGGCAGAGAGATGTTCATGTGGTTCCTCCCGGAGGGTTCGACGGATGCACATGTCCTGATGAACATGCGCGTTCAATCAACCGGCACCTTAAAACACGCGGGGAGGACGCGTTTTGTGACGGTCGATTTCAGCCGGCGCAGGCGGCTAGCGCCGGCGCCAGCTGCCGCCGAAGAACCGTCCCAGGCGCCCGGCGCGCGGGTTGGCGCTGAACTCGGGGGCGCCGGGCTCGTAGGGCCGGAGGTCGAGCGCCTCGTCGACGTCCATGGTCAGCGTGACCAGGTCCTCGGTGATCCGGCCGACCTCGGGCGCGTCGATGAAGAGCTTGATCCCGTCGGTGTCCATGACGATGCCGTCGAAGATGTGCTCGCGCTCGTTCTCCAGGACGCGGTCGGTCGTCCCCAGCCGCGTTCCGTCGGACGACTCGATCGGCGTGCCGCGCTTGAGCAGCTTGTAGGAGATCGCGGGACCGTCGCCGGGGGTCATTCGCCGTACCGGCTGGCCGTCGCATCGACCTGCCCCTGGTAGTGGCTGCCCAGCTCCTCGTGGCCGTACGGCCGCTCGGCCGGAGCGTCGAGCGACATGAACGACAGCTGCGCGATCGGCAGACGGTGGTAGAGCCGGATCGGGATCCGCGTCAGGTTGGCCAGCTCCAGCGTCAACGTCCCTTTCCACCCCGGGTCGCAGAACCCCGCGGTGGCGTGGACGATGAGGCCGAGCCGGCCCAAGGAGCTGTTGTGGGTGGGGATGTAGGAGCGGCTGACGAGGAAGACGCCGCGCGCGTCCGCCACCTCGATGCAGCGGACGGGGACGCTGGCCACCGGCTCCACGGCCACGATCGAGCGCGCGGGCTTGAAGGCGCCGGCCGTCTTCTGGCGCGCCAGCTTGCGCGGGAGCCGGAACACCGGCCGGTCGGGCGTGAAGCACACGTCCCACTTCGGGCCGCAGTCCTTCCCGTTCCACCAAGCGGTCTTGCGGGCCGTCTTGGGCCGGAATCCGAGGCTGGCGATCAGCTCGTGGTACTGGTCGGCCAGGCGCAGGCTCGTCGTCGTCAGCTCGCAGCGTCCCCAGCGGTCGACGTAGCCGTCGGTGTCCATGAGGCCTTCGAGCAGCGCCTGGCGCTGGGCGACGCTCGCGGTCATGTACGCGAGCGGGATGTGCTTGTTGCCCAGGAGGTTCGTGTGGCGCAGACGCGTGGAGAGCGACCCGTTGCCGGTATACCGGCCGGTCGCGGCGTCTCGCGTGTGTCCCTCGCCGCCGATGCGGTAGGCGATGGGGCCGGTAGCCGGCGCCACGGCGCACCCCTCGCGCTCGAGCTCGCGGAGGATCGGATCGTCGGCGGAGGTGATCACCGCCTGGGTGCTCGTCCCGTCGCCCAGCCAGGCCCCGAGGACGTACGGCGGGATCGGGAGGTCGGCCTCGGGGAACTGCGCCGGCGGCGCGAGCTCGACGTGGTGGTTGTACTCCTGGGCGCTGTACTTGAGCGTCCGCTCGATCTCGGCCGTCGTGACAACCCGGGGCGGGTCGCCGCGGCGGCGGTCGTTCTTGGTCCGGACCTCCCACTGGTGGGCGAGGTCGGCGACGACGCTCTCTCCGTCGGAGAAGGTGACGCGCCGGCACGGGCGGTCGAACATGGCGCGCGTCGCGGCCACCACGCGGGTCGGGTGCCCGCCGGCCCCGAACACCTCGTCGCCGACGTCCAGGTCGCCCATCCGGACGAAACCCTCCGGCGTGGGCACGGGCGTGTCGAGCGCGAGCGCCTTGCCCTCGATCCTGGCCACGACGTCGTCGGGCAGCTCGACCCACTCCTCGGTGCGGCCGAGGGCGAACTCGCCGGGGTGGATGACGAAGGGCTCGTCGCCGGTGACCTTGACCTCCTCGGTGAGGTTGGAGGGCGGGTCGCGCAGGTCGATCGCCGAGGCGCGGTGGTTGTGGAAGACGCGGAAGGAGTCGCCGAGGCGCAGGTCGACGCTGGCCGGCTGGACGAGGTCCGGGTCCCAGGGGTCGATCTTGATCCGGCCCTCCTCCACGAGGCGGCGGATCGTCCCGTCCGAGAGCACCGACACGGGCGCGCGTTGGCTCATCGCGCCAAGTCTTTCAGGACGGCGCGACGCTCAGTGCTCGAGCAGGCGGGCGCGGGCGGCGGTCGTCCGCACCCGGGGCGGCGAGCCGGGGAGGGGGGCGCCGTGGGGATCGCGCCGGCGCGGCCCGCGGCGCGGCGGCGTGCGGGGATGGCGCGGCCGGGGACGGTCCTTGACGCCGCCGTCGTCCGGCGACTCGGCCGGGTCGGGCGTGGCCCGGATGGCCCACCACACGATCCACAGCAGCGCGGCGATCGGCAACTTCAGGAAGAACATCAGGTAGACGAACGTCCACTCCACGCGGCCAGCGTACCCGCCGGGGCGGGGCGTGTCACTCCAGTATCGGGGCGACCACGCGGCGCGCGGTCTCGCGCAGCGCCGCCTCGTCGCCGAGCGGCAGGACGCTGTCCTCGATCAGCACGAAGGAGAAGGCCAGGCGGACCAGGACCTCGGCCGCCTCGTCGACCGCGGCCGGGCCGAGCACGCCCGCCGCCTGGGACGCGCGCAGCCGCGCCGCGACGAAGCCGCGGGCCGCGGCGAAGACCGCGCCGCCGTCGGCGGTGAGCGCGGACAGCACGGTCTCGGGCTCCACGCGCGCGAGGCGGTTGAGCAGCGGATGCTCGCGGGCCAGGCGCAGGGCGGTGACGAAGCCCTCGGCCACCTGCTCGGCCACGGGGGCCTCGGGCGCGGCGGCGGCGTCCATCTCCTCCAGGCAGCGCCGGCACTCGCGCACCGCGAGCGCCTCCACGAGGCCGGCGCGGCTGCCGAAGCGCCGGTAGACCGTCATGCGCCCCACCCGGGCGCGCGCGGCCACGGCGTCCATCGACAGGTGGCGCAGGCCCGAGGCGGCGGCGAGCGCGAGCGCCGCGTCCAGCACCCGCTCGCTCGTCGCGTCGCCCGGCGGCGCCACGCGCGGGTCCAGCGCCAGCGCGATGACGGAGGCGGGCTCGGCGGCCACTAGGCGGCTTCGTTGGACAGCGTCGCGTCCAGGCGCGCGTGGGTCGCGGGGCCGGCGACCTCGCCGCGCTCCAGGGCCTCGCGGCGCCAGCGGACGTAGCCGGGGCCGGTGTTGCGCAGCGCGCGCGGCAGCAGCGGGGTCGCGGCCCGCGAGGCCGCGCACAGGGCGCGGAACTCGCGCTCCTGCGTGCGCGTCCAGCGCAGGCCGCAGCGCTCGCGCAGCATCGTGGGCAGCAGGCCGACGGTGGCCAGCGCGCCCAGGCGGGCCAGCGGCAGGCGGGCCACGCGCCACGCCCCCTCGCCCAGGCCGGGGATCGGCGGCGCGGCCGGACGGGTCAGCGTCCGCAGGACGCCGTGGACGACCGCGTTGTCCTCCAGCTCCTCGGCCACCATCCGGTCGAAGTACTCGAGGAAGCCGTCCCAGGTCTCGGGCAGGTCGCGGTCGCGCACTCCGACCAGCCGGCTCACCCGCCGCCAGTCGGCGTAGAAGCGCTCGACGGTGTCGCGGCCCATCGGGCGCCCGAACGCCGCGTGGCCGTCGACGATGGCGGCGGCCAGCGTGGCCTGGACCCAGGCGTAGGCCTCGGGCTCCAGCGCGTGGTAGCGCGTCCCGTCGGGCCGCTCGCCCTTGATCCGCTTGTGCAGCTCGCGCACGCGCCGGCCCGTCTCGGCGGCCAGCCGCGGCCCGCCGTAGACCATCACGTACGTGTAGTCCAGCGTGCGCAGCAGCCGCCCCCACGGATCCTCGGCGTAGTTGGAGTGCTCGGCCACGCCGGCCCCCACGGTGGGGTGGGCGACCTGCAGGATCAGCGCGTAGCCGGCGCCGGCCATGAGGCGCGCGTCGCCCGCGTAGCGCCACACGGTCGAGCCGCGCTGCGGCGCCAGCGCGGCGATCTCGGACTCCGGCGGCAGCACCCGTTGCGTCATGCGAGACGGATGGTACGGCAAACGGCCCGGTCGTACCACGACGGCCGCGGCGGGAAAGGTGAGCCATCACTGCGACGCCGCGCCGAAGGGGGCGGTAGCGTCCGCTCAGGGGAGAGGTGAAGTGTCAGTACGGGGAGACCGCTCGGCGTGAACGCGGCAGTCGCCGCTCGCTTGCTGCTGCCCATCCGGCGCTCGCTGGACGACATCGGCTCGATGCTCGTCCTCACCGGCAAGACGCTGGTGTCGGCGCTGCGCCCGCCCTACAGCTACGGCAACGAGTTCGTCGCGCAGTTCATGTTCGCGCTGCGCCTGGCCTGGTTCCCGATGATCGTCACCTCGGTCGCGCTGGCCTACGGGCCGAGCGGGATCCAGGCCGCCAACTTCCTCGTCCTGTTCGGGGCCCTGGACCGCCTGGGCGGGCTGTTCGTGCTGGCGGTGATCCGCGAGTTCGCGCCGCTGGTGTGCGCCGTGGTGATGGCCGGCGTGGCGGGCACGGCGATCTGCGCCGACCTGGGAGCGCGGAAGATCCGCGAAGAGCTCGACGCCCTGATGGTCCTCGGCGTGGACCCGGTGAAGAACCTCGTCGTGCCGCGCTTCCTGGCGCTGATGCTGGTCACCGGGCTGTTCGACATCTACGCCCTGATCTTCGGCACGTTCGGCGGGATCCTGGTCACGCTCGTCCACGGCGCGCCGCTGGGCGGGTTCTTCGCCACCTACTTCACCAACGCCACCACGACCGAGCTGTGGGGCTCGCTGCTCAAGACGGTGATCTTCGGCGCGATCATCGCCATCGTCTGCTGCTACAAGGGGATGACCGCGTCGGGCGGGCCCGAGGGCGTGGGGCGCGCCGTCAACCAGGCCGTGGTCATCGCCTTCCTGGCCATCGGGGCGTTCAACTACGTCTTCACCCAGGGCCTGCTCGCCACCCACCCGGAGCTGTCGACGGTCCGATGACCCGGATGCTCGCCGTGCCCCGCGACTGGATCGAGTCCTTCGGGCTGATGGTGCACTTCTTCGGGCGCATCGCCGGCGGGGTGTTCAGCGGTCGCGTCCTGCGCTTCAGCGGCGAGGTCCTGCGCCAGGCCGGGATCCTCATCCTCGGCTCGGTCTTCATCATCCTGCTGCTGGTCTTCATCCTCGGCCTGCAGTGCGGGATCGAGGGCGCCTACGGCAGCCAGACCGTCGGCTCGCCCTCGTTCGCCGGGGCGTTCACCGCCCTGTGCGACCTGCGCGAGGTCACCCCGTACGCCTTCGGCTACATGATGGCCGCCAAGGTCGGGACCGGGTTCGTGGCCGAGCTGGGCTCGATGCGGATCTCCGAGGAGATCGACGCCCTGGAGGTCATGGGCTTCGACTCGATGCTCTACCTGTGCTCGACGCGGCTGCTGGGCATGTGGCTGGTGCTGCCCTTCGTCTACATCGCCGCGGTGGCCGCCGGGTTCTTCGCCTCCTACGTCGCGGTGGTCGTCCAGATCGGAAAGGTGTCGGCGGGCGGCTACTTCCAGATCTTCTGGCAGTTCCAGGACCCCATCGACCTCCTGTACTCCTCGATCAAGGCCATGGCGATGGCGACGTTCGTCGTGCTGGTCGGCTGCTACTACGGCTACACGGCGTCGGGCGGGCCGGCCGGGGTGGGGGCGGCGACGGCCAAGTCGATGGTGGTCAACATCATCGGGATCCACGCCATCGGGCTCGTGGGCACGCAGCTGTTCTGGGGCGGCAACGCGCGCTCGCCGATCGGAGGCTGAGTGCCGACCGCCACCGCCACTAGCGCGACCGCCCGCATCGCCAGCGTCGCGGCGCTGGCCTTCGTGGTCGTACTGACTGCGGCCGTGCTGCTGCGCTCGGACCCCGAGTACACGATCAACGCCCGGTTCGTGGAGGCCGGCCAGCTGGTCAAGGGCAACGAGGTGATGGTCTCGGGACGGCCCGTGGGCAAGATCGCCGACCTGCGCCTGACCGACGACAACCAGGCGCTCGTCGTGATGAAGATCGAGGACGCCGAGTTCCGGCCGCTGCACGAGGGGACGACGGCGCGCATCCGCCAGGTCGGACTGTCCGGGGTGGCCAACCGCTTCGTCGAGCTGACCCCCGGCCGGCCCAGCTCGCGGGAGCTGCGCGACGGCGCCACCCTGACCACCAGCCACACGCGGCCCATCGTCGACCTCGACATGGTGCTCAACGCGCTCGACCCGCCGACCCGGCGCAACCTCCAGCGCGTCGTTCGGCTGAGCGCCGGCGCCGTGGCCGGCCGCTCGGCCCAGGCCAACGCCGCCCTGCGCTACCTCACCCCGGCGCTCAGCCAGGTGGCCGGCCTGACCGAGGAGCTGGGGCGCGACGAGCTGGCGCTGCGCGAGCTCGTCGCCTC
>DATLOP010000292.1:0-10327 GCA_035536255.1 Solirubrobacteraceae bacterium | reverse complement strand
AAGCGGGTGCAGTTAACCCCGATATAGGGGGTTAACCGCAACCGGTGGCGCCCCAGGGGCGGTGGCGTCCCCGGCCCCCCGCCCCCTAGCCCGCGCGCTCCTTCTTGCTGATGTCCGCCAGCTGCTCGTCGATCCAGTCGCCGGGGTCGCGGGAGGTGACGATCTCGCGCAGGCCCTCGGCCCGGCGGCGGCGCTCCTGCGGCGCCATGGTCAGCGCGGCGTGGATCGAGTCGGCCGTCTCCTGGACGTCGAACGGGTTGACCGACAGCGCGCACGACCCCAGCTCCTCGTGCGCGCCGGTGTTCTCGGACAGGACCGACACCCCGTCGCGCTCGTTGACCACCGGCCCCTCCTTGGCCACCAGGTTCATCCCGTCGAACATCGCGTTGACCAGCAGCACGTCGTAGTGCTTGTAGGCGGCCATCGCCTCCTCGAGGTCGTCGCGCAGCTTGAGCTGGATTGGCATCCAGTCCGGCGTCCCGTGGCGGTGGTTGACCACGGCGACCAGGGCCTCGATGCGCTCCAGGTACTCCGCGTACTCGGGCACGTCGGTCCGCGACGGCATCATCTGGGCCAGGAACGTCACGCGCTCGTGGAAGTCCGGGTGCTGCTCGAGGAACAGGTCGAAGGCGGCGAACCCGCGCAGGACGTTCTTGGACAGGTCGGCCCGGTCCACCCGCAGGATCAGGAAGTCGCGCCGGCGATCCAGCAGCTCGCGCTCGTGCTCGGCCACCGCCTCGCGAGCCGCCACGGCCTGCGTGGCCCGCCAGTCGATCGGCAGCGGGTAGGCCCGCACCCACACCTCGCGCTCCCCGCAGCGCACCATCCCGCGCTCGAAGTCCACGTCGTAGCCCATCAGGTCGCGGCAGCACTGCAGGAAGTTGCGCCGGTAGGCCTGGGTGTGGAAGCCGATGATGTCGTTGGCCAGGATCCCGTCGTAGATCTCCTCGCGGATCTTGCTCGGCAGCACCCGCCACGCGTCCGGCTGCGTCCACGGGATGTGGACGAAGTGGTGCAGGAAGACGTCGGGCCGCGCCCGGCGCACGAGCGCGGGCAGCGTGTACAGGTGGTAGTCGTGGACCATCACCGCCGGCTCCTCCACGCCGTCGATCTCCTCCAGCACGGCGCGCGCCAGGTCCTCGTTGACGACGTTGTAGCCGAACTCGAACGCCTCGACCTCGTGGCGGCGGACGTCCGGGGCGTTGGACAGGTCCCACAGGTAGTGCTGGATGAACCACAGCATCGGGTTGGCGAAGATCGAGTAGAACCGCTCGTAGGCCTCGGCCTCCGACGCGACCAGGCGGATCCGGTATTTGCCGCCGTCCGGCGACTCGACCTCGAACGGGCGCCCGCCCCGCTCCTCCGACACGGCCACGTCGCCGTCGGTCAGCGCCGAGGCGATCCAGATGGCGTCGCGGTGCGAGGCCAGCCCGGTCAGCGCGGTCACCAGCCCGCCCGTCCCCCGCGACATCTCGCCCGCGTCGTCGAACGTCACCGGGCCGCGGTTGGAGACGAGGACCAGTGGCGTCGCGGCGTTCACGGTCCCTGGCCGTCCGTGAAGATGCGCAGCCAGTCGCGAAGCAGCCGCGGCATGAGGAAGTTCGTCCGCACGTGCTCCTTGCCGCGCCGGCCCAGGTCCTTGCCCAGGCCGGGGTCGTGCAGGATCTTCACCGCGCGGTCCGCGCACTCCTCCGTGGTGTCCACGAGGAAGCCCGACTCGCCGTCCTTGATCTGCAGCGGGATGCCCCCGACGTTGCCCGCGATCATCGGCCGCGCCTTCCAGATCGCCTCCGAGACGGTGAGCCCGAACCCCTCCCGCGTGGACTTCTGGACCAGCACGTCGGAGTGCGACTGGAACGCGTTGACCTCGACCGAGCCCACGTTGTTGAAGTTGTTGAGGATGTGGATGTCCGGATCGCCCTCGGCGTGCGCCACCGTCGCGTTGAAGAAGTCCCATCCCTCGGGGTCGTCGGTGGCCATCGAGCCGACCAGCGCGAGCTGCAGCTCGGGGAAGTCCTCGGTGGCCAGGCGGTAGGCGTCGATGACGCCCAGCGGGTCCTTCCACGGGTCGAAGCGCGAGACCTGGCACATCAGCGGGCGGTCGACGTCCAGGCCGAACTGGTTGCACACGTAGACCGCGTCCTCGGGGGAGAGCGCCATGTTCTTGGGCGCCAGCGGGTCGATGGCCGGCGGCACGATGTGGACCCGGCCGTTCATCCCGTCGGGCACGTACTCGGGCATGTGGAACACCGACGTGGGATAGGTCTCCAGGGACGGGAGCAGGTGCTCGATCGTGGCCGGGTTGGGCGTGGACAGGTCGATGTGGCAGCGCCACACCCAGGCCTTCGACTTCTCGGGGACCAGCGAGTGGATGGCCGCCGGCTGGGGGTCGTGGACGATCACCACGTCCCAGTCCGAGGAAAGCTCGCGCGCGTTCATCTCGTTGTAGTGGCGCCAGGTCTTCCACTGGCCGTCGGTCAGGTCGTCGGGCGCACCCTGCAGCGCGTTGTGCAGGAGCTTGGTCGCGTTGAAGAACTCCTCGCGCCCGTAGATGACCTGCCACTCGGCCTCCACGCCGACGTCGCGCATCAGCGGCACCAGCGTGTAGAGGATCTCCGACACGCCGCCCCCGAACGCGGTGGCGCTGAGATGCAGGACGCGCAGGCCCTTCAGCGGCTCGGCCAGGGTGCGCACCTCGTCGATCAGGGGCCAGCCCACGATGTGCGTGTAGTCGGAGAGGAGCTTGTGGCCGACGGCGACGGGCTGGAGCACGGCGCGAGCCTATATCGCGCGCCGCTCGCGCAGCCGCGCCACGCCGCGGTCGATCTCGTCCACCAACTGGGAGTGCAGCGCGGCGTTGGCCGCGGCCAGCATCGACATCTGGAACTCCGGGCCGGACCCGAGCAGCGGGCGGTCGTGCAGCGGCCGGCCGGCGGCGTCGGTGACCACGGCGCCGCCCTCGGTCAGGCACAGGGCGGCCGCCGCGACGTCGTAGGGCGCGTTGTTGAGCACGGCCCCGGAGCCCACGCGGCGGAACTCCTCGAGCATCCCCGGCACCTCCTCGATCATGCGCGGTCCCGGCTCCACGTAGGCGTCGAGCTGGCCCGTGAGCACGCGCGTCATGTCGTACGTCGCCGAGCCCAGGTCGAACGTGCCGCCGCCCACCGAGGAGCGGTCGAGCAGCTCGGCCAGCACCTCGATCGTGTCGCGCGCCGGCCGGCCGCGCAGGCCGTAAACCCAGAACAGCCGGTCGAGGTCCTCGTTCGCGCTCAGCGCGACGGGGGCGTCGCTGCGCACCCCCTCTCCGCGCACGGCGACGAAGCGCGCTCCGGACTTGATCTCGACCACGACGCCGACCTCCACGTCGCCCATCCGCGGGTCGCCGTCGCCCAGCGGCGCCGCGGCGACCGAGACGCACGCCGACTCGAAGCCGGCCAGGGCGGGACGCGTCCCGTCGACCGGGTCGACGATCAGGACGTGCTCGGCGTCCGGCGGGCCGACGAGCCCCCGGTCCTCGGAGTACAGGGCGACCTCGGGGGCGTGCTCGCGCAGGTGGGACTCCAGCCACGCCTCCGCCGCGGCGTCCATCCCGAACGTCACGTCGCCGCCCTGCGCGCCGCCGGCGTGCGCCCGGGCGGCGTGCGACCCCAGCGCCGGCAGCACCTGCTCGCGCAGGCCGGTGGCCAGCGCCTCCGCGAGCTCGCGCACGATCACGGTCGCTTGGCCAGGCGGACCTTCACCGTGCGGCGGTCGTCGCCGCGCACCACCACGACGTCGACCTGCTCGCCCGCGCGGTGGCGGATCAGCGCTCGCGCCAGGTCGGACTCCTCGCGCACCGGGCGCCCGCCGAGCGCCACGATCACGTCGCCCCCGCCGCGGAAGGCCTCGCCCTGGAAGCGGATGCGCTGCGTCCCCGCGCGGATCCCGGCGTCGTCGGCCGGCCCGCCGTCCACCACCTCCTGCACGACCGCGCCCTGGCCGACGTCGAGGCCCAGCCGCCGCGCGAGCTGCGGGTACAGCGCGACGGTCGAGACCCCGACGTAGGGGTACTCGGCGCGGCCGTCCTGGCGCAGCTGGGCCAGCGAGCGCTTGACCGTGTCGATCGGGACGGCGAACCCGACGCCCTCGCTGCCGCCCCCCGCGGTGCGGATCTGCGAGTTGATCCCGATCACGCGGCCGCGCGCGTCGAGCAGCGGGCCGCCCGAGTTGCCCCGGTTCACCGCGGCGTCGGTCTGGATGGCGTCGGGGATCTGGAAGCGCGTCAGCGACTCGATCGTCCGGTCCACGGCCGAGATGACGCCGACCGAGAGCGACTGGCGCTCGCCGAACGGGCTGCCGATCGCCGCCACCGGCTGGCCCACCACCAGCTGCGCGCTGGACCCCAGGGGCAGGGGGGTGAGCCGGACGCCCGAGTCGCGCCGGACGCGCAGCAGCGCCACGTCGTAGTCGGGGTCGGTCCCGACGACGCGCGCCGCGACCTGGTTGCCGTCGGCGAACTGCACGTAGACCTCGTCCGCGCGGGCCGACGAGCGGCCCTGGCCCTCGGTGACGACGTGCGCGTTGGTCGCCACCTCGCCCTCGCCGTCGAGCACGAAGCCCGAGCCCAGGCCGCGCGCGCTGCGCCGCCCGCGGAAAACGCTGATCACCGTGACCACGCCGGGCGCGCCGCGCCGGAAGATCGCCGCGGGGTCGAACCGGCCCTCGGGCAGCCCGGCGGCCGGGGCGCGCTCGGGCGGCGAGGTGACCGTGCGCACGACCGTATCCTGGCGCGGCTCGTCGCCGCCGTCGCCGCCGCAGCCGGCGGCGCCCCCCAGGGCCGTGGCGAGCACGGCCGCCGCCGCCAAGCGCCTCATGTCGGCAGCTCCAGCGTGAACGTCGTGCGCCCGGGGATCGACTCCACGGCCAGGCGGCCCTCCATCCGCTCGGCCAGCTCGCGCGCGATGGCCAGCCCGAGGCCGGAGCCCTGGGCGTCGTCGGAGGTGAAGAACGGCTCGAAGATGCGCGGCATCACCGTGCGGTGGATTCCGAGCCCGTGATCGCGGACGGCCAGGCGCACGCTTCCGTTCTCGCGCGTCGCGCTGACGAAGATGTCCGTGCCCCGCGGGGTGTGGGCGAGGGCGTTGTCGATGAGGATCCGCATGATCTGCGCCACCCGCTCACGGTCGCAGGTCGCGCGGACCGGCGCGCGGGCCAGGCGCAGCTCGAGGTGGGAGTCGTGGCGCGTGAGCGCCGGCGTGAACTCCTGCGTGACCTCGCGGGCCAGGTCGCCCACGTCCGTGGGCTCGGCGCGCAGCTCCAGCGAGCCCGCCTCCAGCCGCGAGAGATCGAGCAGCTCCGCCGTGAGTCGCCGCAGGCGCGCCAGCTGCTCGGCGATCTGCTCGAGGAATTGAGCGCGCGTCTCCTCGTCGATCTCCTCGTCCTGGAGCAGCTCGACGAAGCCGCCCAGCGAGAAGATCGGCGTGCGCAGCTCGTGCGACGCCGTGGCGATGAAGCGCTTGCGCGCCGAGTCCAGCTGGGCCAGCTGGCCCTGCATCTCGTTGAAGGCGCGCGCCAGGTCGGCCAGCTCGTCGTCGCCGTCGATGGGGATGCGCTGGGAGAAGTCGCCCGCCGCCACCTTCTCCGCCGCCGTCTCCAGGCGCTTGATGCGCCGCGACAGCGCCTGGGCGACGAGGTAGCCGGCCACCGAGGCGAACAGGAGCATGATCGCGCCGGCGATCGCGATCTGGCGGCGGATCAGCGCCACGTTGCGCTGCACGTCGCCCAGCGGGGCTGAGAACACGACGACGCGCGCCACGCGGTCGTTGAAGAACAGCGGCTTGGCCGCCTCGCCGATGCGCCCCTCGTTGGTCGGCTCGGTCCCGGTCTCGGTGCGCCCGGAGCGCGCGGCGTCCGTGGCCACGGCGAAGGTGACGTCCTCCAGGTGCGTCTGCTCGGTCGAGTCGGAGATCGGGTAGGTCTGCAGGCCCTGCGTGCCCCGCGAGACGCCGAACAGGGTCACCCGCGCGCCGGCCCGGTCGGCGGCCTGGCGCACGGCGCGGTTGACCGCGGTCTCGTCCAGGTTCGTCCCGATGGCCCGGACGAGGTCGCGCGAGTACAGCCCGGCGTCGCGCGACAGCGCGCCGAGCTTCTCGTCGCGCAGGCTGGTCTCCAGCTGCGGCGCCACGTAGGCGTAGATGCCGGCGATCGCCCCCAGGGTGATGGCGAAGAAGATGAGCGCGAGGCGGACGCGGATCGAGCGCATGGCTCAGCGGTCCTGGAACCTGTACCCGACCCCGCGCACGGTGAGGATGAACTGCGGCTCCTTGGCCTCCGGCTCGAGCTTCTCGCGCAGGTGGCGGATGTGCACGTCGATCGTGCGCGGGTCCCGGTAGGAGGAGTCCCCCCACACCCGCGACAGCAGCTGGTCGCGCGTGTACACGCGCCCGGCGTTGCGGGCCAGCGCTCCCAGCAGCTCGAACTCGACGTAGGTCAGGCGCACCTCCTCCTCGCCCACCTGGACCGCGCGCCGGGCGAAGTCGATGCGCAGGTCGCCGTGCTCCACCGGCGGCTCGTCGGGCTGCTCCGCCGGCGCGCTCATGTCGGCCCGGCGCAGCGCCGCCTTCACGCGCGAGCGGAACTCCCGCATCGAGACGGGCTTGGTGATGTAGTCGTCGGCGCCGAGCTCCAGGCCGACCACCTTGTCGATCTCCTCCGACTTCGCCGTGAGCATGATGATGGGCATGGCGCTGCGGGCCCGCAGCCTCCGGCAGACCTCCAGGCCGTCGAGCTGGGGCAGCATCACGTCGAGCACCACGAGGTCGAACGGCTGCTCGTTGAAGCGGTCCAGCGCCTCGCGCCCGTCGCCCGCCTGGACCACCTCGTAGCCCTCCTTGCGCAGCGGGAACGACAGCAGCGTCTGGATGGACTGCTCGTCGTCCACGAGCAGGATGCGGGCGGCTCGGTCAACCATGACCCCGAACAGCATAGGTGCAGGGATAAACGCGCTCGCAAGGGGACGTGCGCGGGGCGGGCTAGTCTCCACGGCGTGCTGGATCCCCGGGTCTACCGGGCCGGGCTGCTCCCGGCGCTGCTGGCGCTGATCGTCGCCGCCTTCTCGATCCAGCGTCCGCCCGCGCCGCTGACGGCCACGCTGCCCCCCGACTCGTTCTCGGGCGCGCGCGCCTTCGGGACGCTGCAGGCGCTGCGCGGGGAGTTCCCGTCGCGCCGGCCGGGCAGCGACGGCGACAACGCGCTGGCCGGCCGGGTGCGCGCCGACCTGCGCCGCGCGGGCTTCCGGGTCAGCGACCGGCGCTTCGAGGCGCGCACGGCCGACGGGGCGACCGAGCTGCGCAACGTCGTGGGGACGCGCGCCGGGTTCACCGAGCGGCGGATCGTCGTGGTCGCCCACCGCGACGCGCTGAGCGCCCCCGCCACCGCCGAGCTGTCGGGGACGGCCGGGCTGCTGGAGCTGGCGCGGGTGTTCCGGGGGCGCACCCTGCGCAAGACGCTGGTCCTCGCGTCGACGTCGGGCGGCAGCGCGGGCGCGGCCGGCGCGGCCGAGCTGGCGGAGGGGCTGGAGGGCGTGGACGCGGTGCTCGTCCTCGGCGACCTGGCGGGCCGGCGCCTGCGCCGTCCGATGGTCGTGCCGTGGAGCAACGGCGACGACGTGGCCCCGCTGCTGCTGCGCCGCACGGTGGAGGCGGCGCTGCGGCTGGAGGGCGGCCTGCGGCCGGGGTCGGCGGGCGCGGGCCCCCAGTTCGTCCGCCAGGCCTTCCCGTTCACGACCGGCGAGCAGGGCGAGTTCCTGGCCCGCGGCGAGCCCAGCGTGCTCGTCTCGGCCAGCGGCGAGCGCGGGCCCGGGGGCGCGGGCGCGGTGGCGCCCGAGCGCATGGGGGCGTTCGGGCGTGCGGTCCTGCGCTCGATCACCGCGCTGGACGCGCGCGGCGCCCCGGCGCCGCGGCCGCGCGCCGAGGTGCTGGTGGCGGGCCAGGTCCTGCCCGGGTGGGCGGTGCGCCTGGTCGCGGGCGCGTTCCTGCTCTCGGTGCTGATGGCCGCGGTGGACGGCATGGCGCGCGTGCGCCGGCGCCGTCACCCGGTGGGGATGTGGACCGCGTGGACGCTGTCGGCGGCGCTGCCGTTCGCCGGCGCGGCGCTGTTCGCCTACGTGCTGCGCTGGACCGGCCTGATGCCGGCGGCCCCGCCCGGGCCGGTGCCCGAGGGCGCGGTTCCCCTGGACGGCGCGGCGGCGGCCGTCCTGGTCGCGCTCGCCCTGGCGCTCGTCGTGGGGTGGGCGGCCGTGCGCCCGCTCGTGCTGCGCGTGTGGGGGGTGCGCGGGGACCCCGGCTCGCCCGGCGCGGCGGCGGCGGTGAACCTCGTGCTCGTGCTCGTGGTGAGCGCGGTGTGGATCCTCAACCCGTTCGCCGCCCTGCTCCTGCTGCCGGTGGTCCATGCCTCCCTGCTGCTGACGGCGCCCGAGCTGCGCGTGCGCCGCGGGGCGGCGCTGGCCATCGCGGGGCTGGCCCTGCTGCCGCTCGTCCTCGTGGCGCTGTACTACGCGATCGCGCTGGGCTACGGCCCGCTGGACATGGTGTGGAGCGCGGTGCTGTTCGCGGCGGGCGGCGGCCTGGGCCTGCCGGCCCTGGTGGCGTGGTGCCTGCTGGCCGGCGCGCTGGTGTGCGTGCTCTCGGTCGTGCGCCACCGCGGTCCGCTGGCGCGCGCCGAGCCGCCGGAGCCCGGGCCGCGGATCCGCGGCCCCGTGACCTACGCCGGGCCGGGCTCGCTGGGCGGAACCGAGTCGGCGCTGCGCCGGTAGCCTCGACCGGTGGCCTCGACGGCCGTCCCCGAGCCCGCGCAGCGCCCTCCGCGCCATCGCGTTCGCCGCGCGCTGCGGGCGCTGTCGACGATCCTGATCGTCTCGGGGACGATGCTGATCCTCGACGCCGGGCTGACGCTGGTCTGGCAGGAGCCGATCTCCGCCCTGTACGCGAAGTTCGAGCAGCGCCAGCTGGCGGGCGAGCTCGACGACCTGGAGAACCTGACCCAGCTCCAGCTGCGCGCGCTCCAGCAGCTGCGCACCGAGCGCCGGCGGGTCGCCTTCCTGGCCCGCGTGCTGCGCCGCGAGGTGCAGACCGGCGACCCGATCGGGCGCATCAGGATCCCGCGCAGCGGGACGAACTTCGTCGTCGTGGAGGGAACGGAGCCCGGGGACCTGCGCAGGGGCCCGGGCCACTACTCGGACACCGCGATGCCCGGCCTGCCGGGGACGGTGGCCATCGCCGCCCACCGGACCACGTACCTGGCGCCCTTCCGGCGGCTCGACGAGTTGCGCCGCGGCGACCTGATGACCGTGGAGATGCCCTACGCCAAGCTCACCTACCGCTTCGCGTCCAGGCACATCGTCAACCCGAAGGCCTACCGCTTCGTGACGCAGCGCCGGGGCTACGACCAGCTCGCGCTGACCGCCTGCCACCCGCTCTACAGCGCGAAGCAGCGCATCGTGGTGTTCGCGCGCCTGCTCACCGTCGAGGCGCGCGGCCGGGCGCGGCTGGGCACGCCGGCCTAGGAACGGTGTCCAGTTCCCGGGCCGGTTCCTCACGCGCCGGGGCGGACCGTACGATCCTCCCCGTGCAACGGCGGAAGAACCGCATGGAGGCAACGCAAAACATGAAGCTCGACACCCTCAAGGCGCGCATCGGACGCTCGGACTACGAGGTGGATCCCCACGCCGTGGCGGAGGCCATCGTCCGCCGTCTGATGGCCGGCCGCGTCGAGTCGGTCCCCGGGAGCGACGGCCACGGGCCCTCGCTCCCCGGCCCGCCTCAGGCGGCCTAGCACCGACACTTGGCCGCGCTATGCGCGGTCAACTGTCGTCAGTGGCTCAGCCGGGCGGCGCGCCGTGCTCGTAGCCGGCCAGACGGCGCTCTACGCCCGCGGCGGTGAAGCGGGCGCCCGGCTCGCCCGCGGCGACCTCGCCGACCCATGTCAGCGCCGCCGCCGCCTCGGCGCCGGCGCGGCGCTCGGGCGCCACGCACACGCACAGCTCGAAGTCCTCGCCACCGGTCGCCGCCAGCTCCGCGGCGTCGACGCCGAGCTGCCCGGCCACCTCGGCCACGCCCGGCGCGATCGGCACGCGCTCCAGGTCGACGTCCAGGCGAACGCCGCTGCGCCGGCCCACGTGCGCGGCGTCCGTGGCCAGCCCGTCGGACAGGTCGATCAGCGCATGGGCGCCGGCGCGACCCAGCGCGCGCCCCGCGTCCAGGCGCGGCAGCGGCCGCAGGTGAGCGGCGACGAGCGCGTCGGGCCCATCGGCGCGACCCTCGAGGATGGCCAGCCCTGCCGCGCTGGCTCC
>DATLOP010000291.1:0-4120 GCA_035536255.1 Solirubrobacteraceae bacterium | reverse complement strand
CCCGGCGAGGAGGAAGCCGCCCTGCTGGCCGTGGTGTCGGCCGGGCTGCGCCGCTCATGAGCACGACCCTGTTCGACAAGATCTGGGCCGCCCACGAGGTCGCGCCCGGGCTGCTCTACGTCGACCTGCACCTCGTCCACGAGGTCACGAGCCCGCAGGCCTTCGACGGCCTGCGCCTGGCCGGCCGCCCCGTCCGCCGGCCCGACCGCACCCTGGCCACCGCCGACCACAACGTCCCCACCGACGGGACGCCGGTGGCCGCGCGCATCCGCGACGAGCTGTCCCGCAAGCAGGTCGAGACGCTCGAGCGCAACTGCGCGGAGTTCGGCGTCCCGGTCTACAGCCTCGGCTCCGAGCGCCAGGGGATCGTCCACGTGATCGGCCCGGAGCTGGGCGTCACCCAGCCCGGCATGACGATCGTGTGCGGCGACTCCCACACCGCCACCCACGGCGCGTTCGGCGCGCTGGCCTTCGGGATCGGGACCAGCGAGGTCGAGCACGTCCTGGCCACGCAGACCCTGGTCCAGGCCAAGCCGAGGTCGATGCGCGTGCGCTACGAGGGCGAGCCCGGCTTCGGCGTCACCGCCAAGGACCTGATCCTCGGCACCATCGGGCAGATGGGCGTGGACGGCGCCGTCGGCCACGTCGTGGAGTACGCCGGCCCGGCCATCGAGGCCCTCTCGATGGAGGGCCGCATGACGATCTGCAACATGACGATCGAGGGCGGCGGCCGCGCGGGCATGGTGGCGCCCGACGACACGACGTTCGCCTGGATGGAGGGCCGCCCGGCCGCGCCGGACGATCTGCCGGCCGCGGTCGAGGAGTGGCGCGCGCTGCACACCGACCCCGGCGCGGCGTTCGACCGCGAGGTCGTGGTCGACGCCGGCGCCCTGTCGCCGATGGTGACGTGGGGCACGACGCCCGGGATGGTCGTCCCGGTGACCGCCGCCGTCCCCGACCCGGCGACCGAGCAGGACGAGCGCGCGCTGGAGTACATGGCGCTGGAGCCCGGAACCCCGATCGAGGAGATCCGCCTGGACCGCGTGTTCATCGGCTCGTGCACCAACTCGCGCATCGGCGACCTGCGCGCCGCGGCCAAGGTCGTCGCGGGCAAGCAGGTGGCCCAGGACCTGTACGCGATGGTCGTCCCGGGCTCCCAGCAGGTCAAGCTCCAGGCCGAGGCCGAGGGCCTCGACGAGGTCTTCCGCTCCGCGGGCTTCGACTGGCGCGGCGCCGGCTGCTCGATGTGCCTGGGGATGAACCCCGACGTCCTGAAGCCGGGCGAGCGCTGCGCGTCCACGAGCAACCGCAACTTCGAGGGCCGCCAGGGCCGCGGGGGCCGCACGCACCTCGTCAGCCCCGAGATGGCCGCCGCCGCCGCGCTCGAGGGCCGCTTCGTCGACATCCGCGACTGGGAGGGCTAGGCGCCATGGAGCCGATCACCACCATCGAGGGCCCGGTCTCCGTCCTGGACCGCGCGGACGTCGACACCGACCAGATCATCCCCAAGCAGTTCCTCAAGCGCGTCGAGCGCACGGGGTTCGGCGAGTTCCTGTTCCACGATTGGAAGCAGGAGCCGGGCTGGGACCTGCCGCGCAACCCGATCCTGGTCGCCGGGCGCAACTTCGGCTGCGGCTCCAGCCGCGAGCACGCGCCGTGGGCGCTGGAGGACTACGGGTTCCGGGCCGTGATCGCGCCCTCGTTCGCCGACATCTTCTACTCCAACTGCACCAAGGTCGGCCTGCTGCCGATCGTGCTGCCCGAGGAGGACGTGGAGGCGCTGATGCGGGCCGAGGAGGCGGCGATCGACCTCGACGCCCAGACCGTCGCGTTCGCCGGGCGCACCGCGCGCTTCGACATCGATCCCGACATCAAGCACCGCCTGATCAACGGCCTCGACGACATCGCGATGTCGCTGGCCCGCGAGGACGAGATCGCCGCCTACGAGCGCGATCGCCAGCGTGTCGGCCCCGTGACGACGGCGTTGTAGCACGGTGCCGACGCAGGCTCGCATCGTCACCCTTCCCGGCGACGGGATCGGGCCCGAGATCATGGCCGTGGCGCTGGAGGCGCTCGACCGGCTCGGGGACTTCGCCTACGAGGAGCACGCGTTCGGCGGGGAGTCCATCGACGCGCACGGGATCGCGCTGACCGACGACACCCTGGCCGCGTGCCGGGCGGCCGACGCGGTGCTGCTGGCCGCGGTCGGCGGGCCGAAGTGGGACACAACGGACCCCGACGCGCCGCGCCCCGAGCAGGGCCTGCTGGGCCTGCGCAAGGGGATGGGCCTGTACGCCAACCTGCGCCCGGTCCGCCCGCTGCCCGCGCTCTACGACGCCAGTCCCCTGCGCCGCGAGCGCATCGAGGGGACCGACCTGCTGGTCGTGCGCGAGCTCACCGGCGGGATCTACTTCGGCGACCGCGGCCGCGACGGCGACCGCGCCCACGACACCTGCGAGTACAGCGTGGCCGAGATCGAGCGCATCGCGCGCGTCGCCTTCGAGGCCGCGCGGTCCCGGGTGACCAGCGTGGACAAGGCCAACGTGCTCGAGACCTCGCGGCTGTGGCGCGAGACCGTCTCCAAGCTGCACGCGGCCGAGTACCCCCACGTCCAGCTCGAGCACATGCTGGTGGACAACGCCGCCATGCAGCTGGTCTCCGCCCCCCGCCACTTCGAGGTGATCGTCACCGAGAACATGTTCGGCGACATCCTCAGCGACGAGGCGGCCATGCTCACCGGCTCCATCGGGATGCTGCCCAGCGCGTCGCTGGGGGAGTCCGGGAGCCCCGGCCTGTTCGAGCCCGTCCACGGCTCGGCGCCCGACATCGCCGGCACGGGCCGCGCGAACCCGCTGGCCATGATCCTGTCCGCCGCGATGATGCTCCGCCACGGTCTCGGTAGGCAGGACGAGGCCACCGCCCTAGAATCCGCGGTGGACCGGGCGCTGGAAGCGGGCCTGCGCACCGCGGACCTGGGCGGAGACGCCGCCACGGAGCAGGCCAAGCACGCGGTCCTCGGCCACCTCTAGGAGGAAGGGAACAGTGCAGACGAGCGACCTCATCTGGATGAACGGCGAGTTCGTCGCCTGGGAGGACGCCAACGTCCACGTCCTCACCCACGGCCTGCACTACGGCACCGGCGTGTTCGAGGGCATCCGCGCTTACGAGACCGAGCTGGGCACCGCGGTCTTCCGCCACCGCGACCACCTCGACCGCCTGTTCAAGTCGGCCGAGCTGTACTACATGCCGATCCCGTACTCGCCGGACGCGCTGCGCACGGCCACGCACGATCTGATCTCGCGCAACGGGCTGACCAGCTGCTACATCCGCCCGCTGGTCTTCCGCGGCTACGGGCAGATGGGCCTGTACCCGCTGGACGCGCCGGTCCACGTGGCGATCGCCGCGTGGCCCTGGGGCGCGTACCTGGGCGAGGAGGGCAAGCGCACGGGCATCCGGGCCAAGGTCTCGTCCTGGCGGCGGATCTCCCCGGACTCGCTGATCCCGCACTCCAAGGCCTCGGGCCAGTACCTCAACAGCGTGCTGGCCAAGATCGAGAGCCAGAAGGCGGGCTACGAGGAGGCGATCCTGCTCGACGACCACGGACGCGTGTGCGAGGGCTCGGGCGAGAACATCTTCGTGGTGCGCGAGGGCCAGGTCGTCACGCCGCCCCAGACCGCGAGCATCCTCGACGGGATCAACCGCAAGTCGGTGATGGAGATCGCCCGCGACCTCGGCCACGAGGTGGTCGAGCGCGACCTGGCGCGCGCCGAGCTGTACCTGGCCGACGAGGTGTTCATGACCGGGACGGCGGCCGAGCTGGTCCCGGTGCGCGAGATCGACGACCACGAGATCGGCGCCGGCGCCCCCGGCCCGATCACCCGCGAGGTCCAGTCGGTGTTCGAGGACGCGCTGTGCGGCCGCGCCGAGCGCTACCGCGACTGGCTGGACGTCGTGAAGGTCCGCGAAGCCGCCTAGTCAGGCCTCGTGCCCGGGCTCGATGCGCCGGGCGCGGTGGAAGGTGAGCTCCTCCGGGCCCGGCCGCCACGCCACCCGCACGACGTATCCTCTCCCAACCGTGAAGATCCAGCTCTACGACACCACCCTGCGCGACGGCATGCAG
>DATLOP010000290.1:0-6609 GCA_035536255.1 Solirubrobacteraceae bacterium | reverse complement strand
TAGAAGGTCAGGGTGACCGCCGCCTCGGGCTTGCCGAAGTCGCCCTCGAGCCGGATCGTCGAGAGGACCGAGCCGCGCGGGGCACGAGCATACGTGCGGTCACGCGAGTCCACGACGCGAGCCTTGAGCTTCTGGACGAGGCCGTAGAAGTCGAAGCCCTTGGGCTGGATGACCTCCACCGGCGGTGGCGGGAGCGGCGGCGGGTCGGGCTCCTCCTGCTGCACGACCTCCGGCGGGTCGCAGGCGTCTCCGACGCATGGCGTGGCCAGCGGATTGATGAACGCCTCCTGGAGCACACGTCCCTGGAGCTGGTCGGGATGCGCTGCGAAGGGAAGCTGCATCAGCGCGCTGATCGTCACCGCGAAGTCAACGGTCACCGGCTGCCTCTCGTGCCCGGGGGCCTCGGCGTCGTCGATGACCTTCCAGGGCGGCGCGTCCGGATCATCGGTCGGTGGCGGGTCGGTCGGGTCGTTAGCGCAGGCCAACCCGCCGGGATCGGTGGCCGTGTCCGGGCAGGGGGGCTCGTCCGGGAGCACGGGCGGGGTGTCGGGGTCCGTCGGGTCGACCGGGTCCCCGTCCGGCTCGCTGACCGGGAAGTACTTGACCTCAGTGGGCCCGATCGGGGACGAGGCGAGGCTGTCGAGGTTGCGAACGGCGTTGTTAGCTTCGGAGAGGGCGGGACCGTTGACAAGCGCGGCGACGGCGCGCTCCTGCGGACCGCCGGACGACGCCGTGTACGCGTTCGTCACCGGCTGGCCGTCGGCCCCGGCCTGGAAGGGGGTGCCGGCCGCGCGGCCCACCGCCCAACCGCGCTTCAGCACCACGACGAGGTCGCCGCTGGCCCGGGTGCGGACGCTCTTGCCCCGATCGAGGGGGTCCTCCTGATAGGTGTCCAGGTGCCACGTCTTGAACCGGGAGGCAACGGTGTCTGAAGTGCCTGGAGTGTCCTTGTCGGTGTAGTAGACGCCCTCGATGCAGCCGCCGAGCGCCGGCCTGAGCACTGCGCACGCGTCGTCCACCTCGCCCTCGAGCGCGGCCTTGACGTCGTCGAGCGCTTCGGAGCGGCCGCGTGAGCTCGCCTTCCCGTCCAGCCCGTAGTGGATGGTCGCCATCGTGCCCTGCGGGATCAGCGTCAACGCGCCCGCCTCGTGCCCCGGGAACTTGGCGACGTACTCGGCGACGTCCTGGGCGGGGAGCGACCCGGTGGGGTCCGCGGTGGGGTCCTCCGGCACGCGGTGGGGATGCGGCACGCGGTTGGCGAGCGGCGTCACCTGGTAGCCGTGTGTCCCGACGACCATGAGCACGGTCTTCTCCCACTTCTGCGGGAACTGCTGGGCGTACTGCTCGGTGAAGGTCATGATCGCCGTGTCCATGTCGGCGAGCGCCTGCCCCGGCTGGGGCGCCCTTACGTCCGCCTCAGGGGGGGAGTCGACGTCGGGGTCGGCAACCGCGCGCTTGGCGGCGCCGAGCTCCGCGAGGTGCATGAAGGTGAAGGTGACGTCGGCGCTGCCGGCCTGCTTGAAGTCGGCGATGGCCTTGTTGGCTACGGTGAGGTCGTTGGCGGGGCAGCGTCTGGGGTCGTAGCTCGCCTCGGCCTCCTCCTGGGTCTGCGTGCCGAGCGGCTTTCCGCCGTCCGGATACCGGGGAAGCGGGCACAGGCGCTCGTCGCCGGTGAACTGGTCCTCCGGGTAGGTCGCGCTGGGGTCGTCGCCGGGCGGGAACCAATGGGGGTCGTTGCCCTCGCTCGTCGCCTCGACGAGCGACGCCAGGCCGGGGTCGCCGAGGAAGATGGCCGACTGGCCTCCGCCGTCGTTCACCAGCCCAGGCACGGTGTCGATCGGGAGCGAGCTCACCGGCTCGGCCCGGTCGGGGCCCGCCTCGGGACCCGGTCGGTCGCCGAAGCCCCCGGCGCCGAGGCGCTGGTGGATCACCGACGTCGGCGCGTCCGCGGTCGGCCCCCAGAAGTCGTCTGAGGGAACGCCGGTCTTCTCCGGGAACCCCCCGGACAGTAGCGAGGCGGTCGCCGGCGCCGTGCCGGTCGACACGACGCCGCGGGGGGCCTGCCAGATCCAGCCCGAGCGCTGCGCCAGGGCGGGGCTGGGGATGGGCCGATCCTGCTCGCGCGGGTGGGCGAGGCGCCACAGGTAGGGAGTCGTCTGCTGGTTGACGTCCTTGGGCTCGAGGCCGTCGACCTGGATGAGGATGACGCAGGAGGGATCGCAGTCCTCGCCCTCCGCGCCGACGGCGTCACCGGTACGCAGGGCGATCGCGAGCAGCGTGCACAGGAGGGCGGTCGCCACGGCGAATCCCCCCCAGCGCCTTGCGGTCCAGCCGCGCTCTGTCACCCAGCCCATCTCAAGCCTCCAACGTCGCGAGCGTCCGTGCGTACACCAGGACAACCACCCAGCGGGCCGAGACGTGACGCGGAATTCGCGTTGGTCCCGGCCCGCTGGCATTGCCGTCCCCGTCCTCGACGTCTTTAGCGGCGCTGGTCGGTGGACGTCAGCTCGCCGCCGTAGGGCTTGACGCTGGCCAGCATGGCCTCCAGGGCCACCCCGCTCAGCGTTTCGCGCTCGATCAGCGTGGTCACCAGCTCGTCCATCGCCTCGGCGTTCTCGTGGATCACGCGCTTGGCGATCTCCATCGACTCGGTGACGATCCGGCGGACCTCGATCTCGACCATCTCGGCCTGGTGGGGCGAGACATTGCTCTGCTGCTGGATGTCGCGGCCGAGGAACACCTCCCCCGGCTTCTCGCCCAGCGACACCGGGCCGAACACCTCGGTCATCCCGTAGGACACGACCATCGCGCGCGCGAGCTTGGACGCCCGGTCGAGGTCGCCCTCCACGCCGGTGGACATCTGGCCGAAGTACAGCTCCTCGCCGGCCGCGCCCGCCATGACCGTGATGACCTGCATGAGCAGGTCGTCGCGCTGGAGGACCAGGCGGTCGGCGCTCGTGTAGACGGCGGCGCTTCCCAGGTTGCGCCCGCGCGCGACGATCGAGATCTTCTGCTGCGCGACGCCCTGGCCGATCGACTCGGCCACGACGGCGTGCGACACCTCGTGCGTCGCGATCAGCTCCTTCTCGCGGTCCGACAGGATGTGCCCGCGACGCTGCGGCCCGGACACGACGCGCTCGATCGCCTCCTCGAGCGTCTCCTGGGTGATGTACTCCTCGCCCGTGCGGACGGTGAGCAGCGACGCCTCGTTCACGAGGCCCGCCAGCTCGGCGCCGGAGAACCCGGGCGTCATCTGGGCGATGCGCTCCATCGAGGTGTCCGGCGACAGCGGCTTGCCCTCGATGTAGAGCTCGAGGATCGCCTTGCGGCCGTGCACGTCCGGCGTGTCCACGACGACCTGGCGGTCGAAGCGGCCGGGGCGCAGGAGCGCCGGGTCCAGGACGTCCGGGCGGTTGGTCGCGCCCATGACGCACACGCCGAGCTCGGAGCCGAAGCCGTCCATCTCCACGAGGATCTGGTTCAGCGTCTGCTCGCGCTCGTCGTTGCCCTGCCCCATCCCCGCGCCGCGCTGGCGCCCGCAGGCATCGAGCTCGTCGATGAAGATGATGGCCGGGGCCATCTCGCGCGCCTGCTTGAACAGGTCGCGCACGCGGGCGGCGCCGACGCCGACCAGCGATTCGACGAACTCCGAGGCGGACACGCTGAAGAAGGCCGCCGCGGCCTCGCCGGCCACCGCCTTGGCCAGCAGCGTCTTCCCGGTGCCCGGCGGACCCACCAGGAGCACGCCCTTGGGCGCGTGGGCCCCCAGGCGGCTGTACTTCTCGGGGCGCTCGAGGTAGTCGACCACCTCGGTCAGCTCCTCGAGGGCCTCGGGCACGCCGGCCACGTCTTTGAAGCCCAGCGCGTCGGGGTCCTTGTCCCCCTTCTTGCGGCCCTTGCCCCCCCACTTGGAGAAGCCGGAGAACGCCGCCGCCCCGCCGCTGCCCTTGGCCAGGATCGTGAACAGCGAGAACAGCGTGACCAGGATCAGGATCGGGAGGAGGAACTGGACGATGATCCGCAGCGTCGGCTTGCCGGTCTGCTGGTCGACGACCAGGTCGGCGCCGCTCTTGGTCATCGCGTCGATCAGGCGCGACGTGGCGCCCTCCGACCGCGGGTAGGAGGCCCAGAACTGCTGGCCCGCCCGGGTCTCGACCTCGACGCGCGCGTCCTCGTCCTTGATCACCGCCTCCTTGACCTGGCGCTGCTGGGCGGCGTTGAGGATCTGGCCGAGCCCCGCTTCCTTGCCCGGCGACGAGGGGTTCAGCGACCCCAGCGCCAGGAAGAAGACCGTGAGCAGGATCGCGCCGAGGATGAACATCCCCGCGGCCATCGGCTGGGTCACCGCGTAGTCGAGCAGCATTCGGGGGAGGACCCGGACGCGGTCCCAGACCTCTTCCAGCAAGAACTTGATCCGTTGAGGCTTGATCCTCTTAAGCACCTGCACTCCCTCCTCTGGCTCTGCGCAACGGGCTGACGACGATTCGAAGTGCGGTGGGCGGGCGCCCGGTGAAGGCGAGGACGACCCGGCGGCGGCCGGCGCGCAGCGCCCGCGCCGGCGTGCGCGAGACGGTGGCCCGGCCGCGCTTGGCGCTCACGATCACCCGTGCGGGGGCGCGCAGGCGGAACGTGATGACCAGCCGGCCGCGCTGGCGGCGGACCGCGACGCCGGACATCAGCGGGCGGTAGCGGGGCCGCGGGCGGCCGCGGCGCGGCCGGGGGCGGTTCGGCTCGACGACGTAGATCGTCGGGTCGCCGCGCTGCTGGGGCGGGACGGTGGTGGTGGGGCAGCTGCAAGGCGCCGGCGGAGCGGGCCCCGGCTGCGGCTGAGGGCCGGGTCCCGGGTCGGGTCCAGGACCGGGATCGGGATCGGGTGAGGGGTCGGGGTCGGGGTCGGGCTCCTTGGGGTCGGGCGCGTTGTAGTAGCGCTTGACGACTCCTCCGTCGCCGACCGCCCACACGTTCTCGGCGCCGACCGCGAGGACGCCGTTGACCGGCGCTGCCGACACCTTCTCGGGCGACCACGCGGCGCTCGAGCTCTGGCGGCGCCAGACGGTCCCATCGGTGCCGACCTGTCCGGCGATGGCCTGGATGTCGGAGGCGACGGAGACGTCGCTGAGGACGGTCCCGTCCGCGCCCAGCGCCTTTCGGCTCCAGGTCCCTTCGGGTGAGCGCACCCAATAGCCGCGGTCGTCCACGGCCACTGCGTGAGCGCCCGCGACGGCGACGGAGACGACGCTGCGCCCGTCGGTCTCCGGCAGGGCGAGCTCGGGGGCCGCGCTGCGGTCTGAGTCGATGGAGAAGATCCGCGATTCGGCGACGCCGCCGTCGGTGACGGCGTAGCCGGCCCTGTCGCCGGTCAGCGCGAGTCCGTTGACGGGCACGTTGCGCGGCGTGGAGACCGGCTTGGTCGCGACGCCGGCCAGGGGCCAGAGCTCGCCGTTCTCGTCGCCGGCCCAGACGGCCCCGGCCGAGGCGGCGACCGAGCGCAGCGAACCCACGCCGGCGGCCGGGGTGACCACGTCCCACGCCCGGGACGGGTCCGTTGGCGCGGACTCGTCCGCCTCCAGCGTGCTCGCGGGCGGGGTCCACGTCAGGTTCACGACGAGCGGCGTGCCGTCCGCGCGCTCGCCGACCGCCCAGGCGCCGGTGGCGTTGGCGGCGACGTCGAGCAGCTCGCCGGTCACGCCGTCGACGCTCAGCTTGTCGCGGACCCACTTGCCGTCGGCGAGCCGGAAGATCGCCGGGGTCGCGGCGGCGCCCTCGCCCTCGCGGCCGACGGCCACCAGCTTTGTGTCGTCGCGGGCGACGTCGTGCAGCTTCACCGTCGCGGGGATCGCGTCGCCGGGATCCGCGTCGTGCCATCCCAGCGCCGCCGACGCGCCGGCCGGAGCGAGCAGCGCCGCCGAGGCGGCGGCGAGGACGGCGAGGATCGGGCGGCGGGCGCGCATCAGCGGTCCTTCGCGGCGATCGGGGCGGCGGGGTCGTCGGCCAGGAAGTTCCCGGTGCCCGCGACGGTCCGGGCGGGCGGTTGGACGCGGGCGGCGACCGGCGTCTCGCCGCGCATCCCGATGACCCACAGGCGCCCGCCCTCGCCCGAGAGCTGAGCGTCGACGAGCCGCACGCCGACCGGGGCCGGGATCGGCTTCCAGCCGTGGCGGTCGCCGTCGAGCAGGATCTTGTCCGAGCCCGTGTTCACCAGCGCGAGGACGTGCAGGTGGCCGGCCAGGTCGCGGTAGCCGCTCAGGCGCTCGACGTCCTGGGCCAGCGGCGCCACCTCGGCCGCCTTCCAGTCGCCGTCGCCCTTGGCGGTGACGATCGCGCCGCCGGCGGCGGCCAGGAACGTGCCGTCGTCCAGCGCCGCGGACGCGGTGAAGGTCTGGCCGCCCACGAGGCCGGGCGCCTCGGGCGCGGCGCGCCAGCTGTCCTCGCCGCGGCGCAGCAGCGTGCCGTGGGCGCCGCCGGCGATCGCGCCCGCGGAGCCGGAGGCCACGGTCTCGAGGTCCTCGGTCGCGTTGGCGCGCTCGCGCGTCCAGCCGTCGCCGTCGAAGCGCTCGATCGTGCCGCCCGCGCCGACGGCGTAGCCCTCGTCGCCGGACGCGAAGGACA
>DATLOP010000289.1:0-2249 GCA_035536255.1 Solirubrobacteraceae bacterium | reverse complement strand
CCGCGCGCGGGCGGGCCGGCGCTTCGCCTCCCGGCGGGCGGGGGCGGGGGCCACCGTCCAGGGCCGCTGGTCGCTCGTCGACCCGCTGCTGCGCGACGTCGCCGCCCCCGGCGAGCAGCGCCGGGCCCAGGCCGAGCTGCTGCTGGAGCGCTACGGGATCGTGACCCGCGAGCAGGTCTTGGCCGAGGGCGTCCCCGGCGGGTTCTCTTCGCTGTACGACTCGCTGGCGGCGCTGGAGACGCTCGGCGTGTGCCGGCGAGGGTACTTCGTCGAGGGGCTGGGCGGTGCCCAGTTCGCGCTGCCGGGCGCGGTCGAGCGCCTGCGCGCCGGGCGCGACCCGGCCGAGGAGGCGCCGCTGGTCATCGCCGCGATCGACCCCGCGCAGCCCTACGGCGCGGCGCTTCCCTGGCCCAAGCGCGACGGCGAGGCGCGCCGGCCCCAGCGCGTGGCGGGCGCTCACGTCGTGCTGGCGGGGGCCGAGCCCGTCCTGTACGTAGAGCGCTCGGGCAAGGGGGCGCTCACGTTCGCCGAGCCCGGCGATCCCCGCATGCGGTCGGCCTTCGAGGCCCTGGCCGACCAGGTCCGCGCGGGGCGCGTGAAGCGCGTCGCGCTGGAGCGGGTGGACGGCAAGCCGGTGCTGGAGAGCCCCTACGGCGAGCTGCTCGTCGAGCTCGGGTTCCGCCAGTCCCCGCGCGCCCTCACGCTCAGCGCATAGACTGCCGCGCCGCTCCGTCAAATGTGAAACGAGGAACGCAATGAAGAAGGGAATCTCGCTGCTCGCGGCCGCCGCCCTGCTCGGGCTCGCGGCCTGCGGCGACGACGACGACAAGGAGTCCGGTGGGGAGTCCGGCCAGGCTCAGACCATGTCGGTCGCGGTCGACGCGCAGGGCAAGCTCACGGGCGTCAAGGCGCTGGAGGGCGGCGTCGTCACGGTCAACTTCCGCAACGGCTCGCGCCTGCCGTGGGACCTCCAGCTCATCCGCGTCGACGGGAACCAGACGGCGGCGCAGATCCAGCGCGTCATCAGGTCCGAGGGCGGACCGATCCCGACGTGGCTGCACGGCGCCGGGGGCGTGGGCGGCACGGAGCCGGGCCAGAACGCCACGGCGACCCAGTTCCTCCCGCCCGGGACGTACTACGCGATCGCCCAGGCCGAGTCGGAGGACGAGGGCGAGGGGCCCAAGCCGGCCACGGCGCGGTTCCAGGTCGAGGGCGGCGAGTCCGAGGGCGAGCTCGCGGACCAGCCGGCGACGATCACCGCGAAGGACTACTCGTTCTCGGCCACCGGCCTGAAGACGGGCGTGAACCGGATCCGGTTCGACAACCGGGGCAAGGAGCTGCACCACGTCATCGCGTTCCAGCTCGCTCCGGGCAAGACCGTCGCGGACCTGAAGAAGCTGTTCGCAAGCGAGGGCGAGCCGTCGGGCCCGCCGCCGTTCGTGCCCGGCTCTGAGACCGGGACGGCCGTGCTCGACGGGGGCGTCGCGCAGAACGTCGAGCTCGAGTTCCCGAAGGCGGGCAACTGGGCGCTGGTGTGCTTCATCCAGGACCGCAAGGGCGGCCCGCCCCACGCGGCCAAGGGGATGATCACCCCGGTGACCGTGAAGTAGCGCGTTTGCGCGTGACCGTTTTGTGACGAAGGGCGGCCTCCGGGCCGCCCTTCTTCGTACCCTGGGGGCATGCCCGAGGGCGACACGATCCACTACGCCGCCAACCGGATGCGTCCGCTCCTGGTGGGTCGCGCGCCCGACGTCTCCACGCCGCACCAGCGCTTCGCGATGGACGACTGGCCCGGACGCCTCTCGGGGCGCGCCGTGCGGTCGGTCGACCCGCACGGCAAGCACCTGTTCCTGCGCTTCGAGGGCGACCTCACGCTACACTCCCACCTCCGAATGGGCGGCAAGTGGGGCGTGTACCGCCACGGCGAACGGTGGCGACGCGCGCGCCGGCGGGCCTGGCTGGTGATCCGCACCGGCTCACACGAGGTGGTGCAGTTCGACGGTCCGGTGCTGGAGCTGATGACGGAGTCGCGCAGCCGCTTCGATCAGCGGTTGGCTGCCCTGGGCCCCGACATCCTGGCCCCGGAGCTCGACGAGCCCGGCTTCCTGCGCCGGCTGCGCGAGGACGACCCCACGCGCGGGATCGGGGACGCCCTGGCCGACCAGCGCAACCTTGCGGGCATCGGCAACATCTGGAAGTCCGAATCGTGCTTCCTCGCCCGGGTGGACCCGTGGCGCAAGGCCGGGACG
>DATLOP010000288.1:0-2865 GCA_035536255.1 Solirubrobacteraceae bacterium | reverse complement strand
CCAGGCCGCAGCGGGCGAGCTGCGCTCCCAGCCGCCGCCCCGGGCGCGCCGCGACCACGAGCCCGTCGCGGTCCACCGAGGCGGCGAGCCGCGCGGCCTCGGCCACCCACTCGGCCCGCCGGCGCTCGGCTCGCGAGGGCGCGAGGACCACGACGCCGGGCCCGGAGTCGCCCCGGGCCGAGGCGGGCGCCGACTCCAGCGCCGGCGCCCCGGCCGCGCCGTGGACCACGACGGCGGCGCGACCGTCGGGGTGCAATGGCTCCAGCGGCGAGATCACCGGCTCGCTCCCGGTGTCGGGTTTCCCACACCGGCAACGTATAGACGGGCATGGGAGAGCACGAGCGCCAGCCGTCGGACGCGCGCGTCGAGTCGCTCCTGCGCGCCTGCGCCCCGACGCCCCCGCCGGGCTTCGTGGCGGACCTGCAGCGGCGGCTGCTGACCGACCGCGCCCCCGTCCGCGAGCCGCAGCGCCGGCGCCCGCTGCTGCTCGGCGGGTTCGCGGCCGCGGCCGCGGCCGCGGCGGTCCTGCTCCTGAGCCTGGCCGGCGCCGGCCCGCTGGGCGCGGGCACCGAGCAGGACGTTCGCGCCGTGAGCAAGTGTCGCCTGCTGGCGGTGCCGGGGCACGAGCGCGTTCCGGCGATCGTCCAGCGCCGGGGCGCGCCGCCGCGCGTCGTCTACCGCCGTCAGTCGGTGCGGCGTCTCGTCACGCGCTGCTGATCGGGCGCTTCGCGCGCCGTGGCGAGCTCGCGCAGGCGGCGCAGCGAGCGGGACAGGATCTGGTGGACGTTCCCGGGGGTGAGGTCGAGCAGCCGGGCGATCTCCACGCCCTCCAGGTCGGCGCCGTAGCGCAGCGCGACGATCTCGCGCTCGCGGTCCGACAGCGGCGCGAGCCACAGCTTGAGCTCCTCGATGCTCAGCCGCCGGTCCAGCGGCTCCTCGTCGCTCACGAGCCGGTCGAGCAGGCCCGGGTGCGCGTCCGCCGAGACCGTCTCCTTCCGGCGGGTCGCGCGGTAGTGGTCGGTGAGCAGGTTGCGCGCGATCGCGAGGATCCAGGTGCGCTCGCCGCTGTGGGCGGGATCGAACCGGTGCCAGGCCCGGACCACCCGCTCGAACGTCGCGCTGGTCAGGTCCTCGGCCGTCGGCGGGTCCACCGAGTACGCGAGGAACGCGTAGACCGCCCGCGCGTGCTCGGTGAAGACGCGCCGGAGCTCGTTCTCGCCGGCGGCTGAGCGTCGCCCGAGCACCGGTGTCAGCATAGGGGTCGCCCCAGCGTAGGTAACTCCGATGCCCCGACTCCGTCCTCGCGCGCTGGTGACCCTGGTCGTGCTCGCCGCCGCCGCCGCCGCGCCGGCCGAGGGGCGAGCCGTGAACGGCTCGACGGGGAGGTCGCTGACCACCGGCTTCACCGACCCGGTCTTCAACACCGACGCGTTCGGCGAGCGCGCGGCCCGCATGCAGGAGGCCGCGGGGCTCGGCGCGAGCTCGGTGCGCGTCGACCTCTCGTGGTGGCAGGTGGCGGACAAGCGCCCGGCGGGGGACGCGACCGACCCCGCGAACCCGGCGTACTCCTGGTCGCAGACCGATGCCGCGGTGCGCGAGGCCGAGGCGCACGGCCTGGACGTCCTGTTCAACGTGTTCCGCGCGCCGCCATGGGCGGAGGGCCCGGATCGCCCGGCGAACGTCCCCGCCGCCACGTGGCGCCCCGACGCCACCGCCTTCGGCGAGTTCGCCCTGGCAGCGGCGCGGCGCTACTCGGGGACGTTCGCCGACCCGGCGAAGCGGCTCCCGCGCGTGCGCTTCTGGGGGGTGTGGAACGAGCCCAACCTGGGGGTGATGCTGACGCCGCAATGGGTCCAATCGGGCGGTCGGCCGGCGCCGGCGAGTCCCGCCATCTACCGCTCGCTGCTGAACGCGCTGTACCGCAGCGTCAAGTCGGTGGCCGCGAGCAACCTCGTGGTGGCCGGCTCGACGTCGCCGTATGGCGACGACGCGGGGGGAGACCGCATGCGCCCGGCGCGATTCCTGCGCGAGCTGTTCTGCCTCGACAGCGCCCTGCGCTACCGCGGCTGCGCGGACCGGCCCCGCCTGGACGTGCTCTCTCACCATCCGTACAACGTCGCCGGCCCGCTGCGGCGGGCGCGCCACGCCGACGACGTCTCCACGCCGGACATGGGCAAGGTTGTCCGGATCCTGCGCCGGGCGCAGCGGGTGGGCGCGGTACGGCCCGCCGGGTCCAAGCGGGTCTGGGTCACCGAGATCGGCTGGGAGAGCCGGCCGCCCGATCCCGACGGTGTGTACGAGCGCCAGCACGCGCGCTGGCTCGAGTACGCCTTCTATCGCCTGTGGCGGGCGGGAGTCGACAGGATCTTGTGGTTCCAGGTTCGCGACCAGCGGGCGTTCCCGAGTTACGCCAGCACGTTCCAGACCGGCGTCGAGCTGGCGGACGGCAAGCTCAAGCGGGCGGCGCGGGCGTTCAGGTTCCTCTTCGTCGTCGACCGGGTCGGCCGGAAGGCCGTCCGGGTGTGGGGCAAGGCCCCCGACGCCGGGAGCGTCAGGGTGCAGCGGCGGACCCGCCGCGGCTGGCGCACCCTGGCCAGCGTGCGCCCCGGCGCCAACCGGGTCTTCTACGCCCGGCTGCCTCTGGTCGGCGCCCACGACATGCGCGCGATCTCGCGCGCGGGCGCGGTCAGCATCCAGTGGCCGGCCACGATGAACCTCATGACCGTCGACCCGCGCAGCTAAACGAAGGTCAGGACCCGCCCGGGCGGCGGTAGCGCAGCCAGCCCCAGCCGGCCATGAAGAGCCCCAGGCCGAGCAGGATCCACACCAGGCCCGGGCCGGCGCTGGTTCCGGAGGAGGCCGCGG
>DATLOP010000287.1:0-12833 GCA_035536255.1 Solirubrobacteraceae bacterium | reverse complement strand
GGCGACGGGGTCGCGCTCGCCCGCCTCCACCAGCCCCAGCCCCGCGGCGGCGGCCGCCTCCAGCACCGCGGTCCCGCCGTCCTCGACCAGCCCGAACCCGGCGGCCACGGGGCGGCCGAGGGGGTCGGACACCGTCGTCCCGGCCGTCTCGCCGCCCAGCGCCGTCAGCAGGACCTCCAGCGTCCCCTCGCCGCCGTCGGCGATCGGGCAGGGATCGACCGGCCAGCCCGCCGCGTCCAGCCCGCGCCCCATCGCCCCCGCCACCTCGGCGGCGCGGAACGTGCCCTTGAAGGAGTCCGGGGCGAGCAGGACCGGGCGGGGGTCGGACACGTCGGGCATCCTTCCAACCCGTGGCCAAGGCCGAGCACACCATGCTGGAGGTCGAGGGGCGCGAGGTGCGCCTGTCGAACCCCGGCAAGGTCTACTTCCCCAAGCCCGGGTGGACGAAGCTCGACCTCGTCGAGTACTACCTGGCGGCCGCGGACGGCGCACTCGTGCACCTGCGCGAGCGTCCCACGGTGATGAAGCGCTTCGTCAACGGGATCGAGGAGGAGCCCATCTGGCAGAAGCGCGTCCCCCAGAAGACGCCGGACTGGCTGGAGACGGCCACCGTCGCGTTCCCCAGCGGGCGCACGGCCACCGAGCTGGTGGCCCAGGACGCGGCGCACCTGGCGTGGGCGGTCAACCTGGGCGTCATCGACTTCAACCCGTGGCCGGCCCGCCGCGACGACCTCGACCACCCCGACGAGCTGCGCATCGACCTCGACCCGACGCCCGAGGCGAGCTGGGACGACGTGCGGCGCGTGGCCATGGTGGTCAAGGAGGTGCTCGAGGATCACGGGCTGCGCGGCTGGCCGAAGACGTCGGGCTCGCGCGGGATCCACGTCAACGTCCGGATCGAGCCGGAGTGGGACTTCACCGGCGTGCGCCGCGCCGCGCTGGCGCTGGCGCGAGAGGTCGAGCGGCGCACCGACCTGGCCACGTCGAAGTGGTGGAAGGAGGAGCGCCACGGCGTCTTCGTGGACTACAACCAGAACGCCCGCGACCGCACCGTGGCCTCGGCGTACTCGGTCCGCCCGACGCCCGACGCCCGCGTCTCCACGCCGCTGACCTGGGACGAGGTGCCCGACGTGGAGGCGGCCGAGCTGCGCCTGGACACCGTGCCCGACCGCCTGCGCGAGGTGGGCGACCCATCGGCGGACATCGACGCCCACGCCGCGTCGCTGGACTCCCTGCACGAGCTGGCCGACCGCGACGAGGCCGAGGGGCTGGGCGACGCGCCGTGGCCCCCGCACTTCGCCAAGCAGAAGGGCGAGCCCAAGCGCGTGCAGCCCTCGCGCGACCGGGACCGGCCCAAGGCGGCCCAGCCCGGCCGCGTCGGCGACCCCCAGCCCCCGGGCCGCGGCGGGCGCTACCCCGAGCCGCAGCGCCGGCCAAAGGCGGGCAAGCCGAAGCCGCCCCGCACGGGACAGGGACGGCCGGAGGAGTTCGAGGACTAGGCCTAGTCGTCCAGCTGGTCCAACGCGCACTCGCGCGGCGCCTTGTCGTCGCGCCAGCGCAGCAGCTTGGTCCCGTGGCGGATCCGCCCGTTGGACGCGTGGTCGTAGGAGACCTCGACGACCAGCTCCGGGCGCAGGGTTCGCCACTCCAGGTCGCGCTCGGTGGCCCAGCGGCTGGGATCGCCGGACCCGTGCTCGCCCGTCTCGTAGGGCGCCAGCTCGGCCACCAGCTCGCGCTTGCGGGCCGCGCTCAGGCCCGACGTGTGCCCGATCACGTTCAGCTCGCCGTCCGGGTCGTAGAGGCCGAGGATCAGCGAGCCGACCGTCCCCGCCTCCTTGCCGGGCCGCCAGCCGACGACCACGGCGTCCATCGTGCGCACGCGCTTGACCTTGACCATCCCGTCGCGCTTGCCGGGGCGGTAGGGCGCGCCGAGCTGCTTGGCGATCACGCCCTCGGCGCCGTGCAGCCACGGCTCGGCCTCGGCCGCCGTGGCCGCGGTGGGCGCCAGGCGCACCGGGTCCGACACGAACGCCTCCAGCGCGGCGCGGCGCTCGGCGAACGGCAGCTCCATGAGCACCTCGTCGTCGCGGGCCAGCAGGTCGAAGGCGACGAAGGTGGAGGGGGTCTGCTCGGCCAGCAGCCTCACCCGCGACTCGGCCGGGTGCAGGCGCTGCTGGAGCGCGCCGAAGTCCTGGCGCAGCCCGTCGGGGTCGCCGACGACGATCTCGCCGTCCAGGACGTAGCGCCCGGCCGGGAACGTCAGCTCGGGGAAGTAGCGGCGCAGCGGGCGCTTGCCGCGCGACTGCAGGTAGACCTCGTCGCCGTCCACGAAGGCCAGCGCGCGGAAGCCGTCGTACTTGGGCTCGAAGGCCCAGCCGTCGTCCTCCGGCAGCGTCTTGCGCGGGCGCGCGAGCTGCGGCTCCAGCGGAGGCGACAGGGGCAGGGACACCCCTGAAGTACTACCGCAGGGCGCCGAAGCGCTCGCCGTCGCGCCGCTCGTCGAAGCCGGGGCGCGAGTCGGTCGCGTAGCGCAGGGCCAGGAGACCGAGAACGACGGTGAATGAGATGAGGATCAGCATGCGAAGCAGTATCGGTCGCCTGGAGCCAAAGCGCTAGCCTTGATTACCAGTAGAATCCCAAGGGAATCCCTTGACCCTGCACCAGCTCTCCTGCTTCCTCGCCGCGGTCGAGCACGGCTCGTTCAGCGCCGCCGCGGACTCGCAGCACATGGCGCAGCCCTCGCTGTCCGAGCAGGTGCGCCGGCTGGAGGCCGAGCTGGGGGTCGAGCTGTTCGCGCGCGTGGGGCGCGGGCTCGTCCTGACCGAGGCCGGACACGCCTTCCGGCCGCACGCCGAGCGGGTGGTCGCCGACGCGCAGGAGGCGCGCGAGGCGATGGTCGAGGTGCGCGAGGTGCGCGGCGGCTCGGTCTCGCTGGGGATGTTCGGCAACGCGCCCTTCTACCTGCTGACCGACCTGGTCGAGGCGTTCCGCGAGCGCCACCCCGGCGTCCGCGTGCGCATCGTGGGCCAGAACTCGTCCGAGGTGGCCGGCGCGCTGCGGGCCGGCGAGTTCGAGGCGGCCGTCCTGGCGCTGCCCATCGACGACACGGGCCTCGACGTGCGCCCGCTGATGCGCGACGAGATCCTCTACGTCTCCGCCGACGCGGCGCGCACGCGGCGCCCGGTGAAGATCGAGCGCCTGGCCGAGGTCCCGCTGATCGTCTACGACGCGCGCTACGGCTGGGAGGACCCGACGCGCCGCCAGCTGCAGGAGCGCGCCCAGCGCGCCGGCATCGCGCTGGAGCCGGCGATCGAGATCGAGGACACCGACGCCGCCGTGCAGATCGCCGCCCGCGGCCTGGGCGACACCTACGCCGCCTCGGCGGTGACCCGCGGCGAGCACTTCCCCTCCGAGCGCCTGCACACCGCGCCCTTCGACCCGCCGATGCACGACACGCTGGCCATCGTCACCCGCCGGGGCGGCGGCGTCTCCCCGGCGCTGCGCGAGCTGCTGGCCCTGGCCGAGGAGCGGATGGCCGCCTTCGCCGAGAGCCTGAAGGCCCCAGGCGCGGCTCGCTAGGCTCTCGCCGATGGCCGACGACCACGCCACAGTCGCCGAGGAGGAGTACCTCCAGACCCTGTTCTGGCTCCACGAGGCGCAGCTCCCGATGACGGCGGCCAACGTGGCGCGGGCCATGCAGCTCTCGGCGCCCACGGTCCACGAGATGGTCGGCCGCCTGGAGCGCGACGGCTACATCGTCCGCGCCGAGGACAAGTCGATCGACTTCACGCAGGACGGGCGCGGGCACGCCGAGCAGGTGGTCTCGCGCCACCGGCTGATCGAGCGCTTCCTCACCGACGTCGTCGGCGTCCCGTGGGACGACGTGCACGAGGAGGCCGAGAAGCTCGAGCACGCGATGTCGCCGCGCTTCGAGGCCTACGTCCGCACCGCGGTGGGCGATGCCGCAACGTGCCCGCACGGCCACCCGATCCGCCCCGGCCACCGCAGCGAGGGCGTGCCGCTGGCCGACGTCGAGGTCGGGGCCGACGTGACGATCCTGCGCTTCGAGAACGAGGCCGAGGACCTCCTGCACTACCTCAAGGCGGTGGGCCTGGAGCCCGGCCTGGACGGCTCGGTCGTGACCTCCGACGGCGAGGAGGTCGTCGTGCAGAGCGGGGGTGGGCGCCACTCCGTCACGGCCAGCGTCGCGGAGACGGTCAGCGTCACCGCGGACCCCTCGCCGCCGGCCCGCACCGCGCTCCCGGACCAGCTGGTGCTGGGCCGCGAGCGCTACGGGCGCTGAGCCGTGGGCGACGTCGAGCCACCGCGGCCGGGGAAGGTGCGCCAGGCGGCGTCGCGGACCGACGCCGACCCGCGCGTGATCGGCATGCTGCGCGCGCTGCGCCGGCGGCTGCCCGGCGACGAGCGCTACGGCGACCCGCTGTCCACGGCGGGCGAGGAGCCGGTCAACGTCATCGCGCGGCGGATGTCCGCGCTGACCCCGGAGCGCCCGAGCGCGGTGGGCGAGCTGGGCCTGGGCGCGCTGCAGGCGTGGCAGGCGCTGAGCGAGAAGTCCGGCCGCGGCCTCGGCGACGAGGAGCTGGCGCTGCTGTTCACCGACCTGGTCGGGTTCTCGTCGTGGGCGCTGGAGGCCGGCGACGCCGCCGCCGTCGAGCTGCTGCGCGAGGTCGGCGTCGTGGTCGAGGGGGCGGTGGCCGAGCACGGCGGGCGCATCGTCAAGCGGCTGGGCGACGGCGTGATGGCGGTCTTCTCCGAGCCCCAGGACGCGGTGGCGGCGGCGCTGTCCATGCACCCGCGGCTGGACGAGATCGTCGTGGCCGGCCACACGCCGCGCATGCGCGCCGGCGTGCACTGCGGGCGCCCGCGCAAGCTCGGCGGCGACTACCTGGGCGTCGACGTCAACGTGGCCGCGCGCGTGGGCGAGGCGGCGGGGGCGGCCGAGGTGCTGGTGTCCCAGCCCGCGGCCGACCGCCTGGACGCGGAGCGCTTCGACGTGGGCCGCGCCAAGCGGCTGAAGGCGTCCGGCGCGCCGCGCGAGCTGCGCGTCAGCTCGGTGACGGCGCGCCGGCCGTGACCGCGCGGTAGGCGTCGGCCAGGCGCGACACGCCCTCCTGCACCTCGTCGGCCGTGACCCCGGAGTAGGCCAGGCGCAGGCTGCTGTCCCCGCCCTCGAGCATGAAGTCGCTGCCCTTGACGAAGGCGACGCCGCGCTCCTTCGCCGCGTCGAACAGCGCGTCGACGTCGGTGCCGTCGGGGAGGTCGACCCACATGAAGTAGCCGCCCTCGGGCGGGGTGAACGCGGCGTCGGGCAGCTCGCGCTCCAGCGCCGCGGCCAGGCGCTCCACGCGCTCGCGCAGCGCCGCCTTCACGGTCTCGACCGAGCGCCCGAGCGCGCCCGAGCGGCAGAACTGGTGCACGATCCCCTGGGAGACCATCGAGGGCGAGATGTAGGTCTCGGTGGCCAGCTTGCGGATCCGGCCGATCACGTCCTCGGGGCCGACCAGGTACCCCACGCGGATGCCCGGGCACACCGTCTTGGAGAACGACGAGGCGTAGACGACCCGCTCGGCGCCGCCCGGCAGCTCGAGCATCCGGGGCAGCGGCTCGCCGGCGAAGCGGATCGCCTCGTAGGGGTCGTCCTCGAAGATCGTGAAGTCGTGGCGCTCGGCCATCTCGACCAGCCGCTCGCGCTTGGCGCGCGAGAGCGTGAACCCGGCCGGGTTCTGGAAGTTGGGGATGACGTGGGCCAGGACGGGCCGCAGGCCGTTGTCCAGCTCACCCGCCAGCGCCTCCACGTCGATGCCGTCGCCCTCCAGGTCGACGGCGTGCAGGTCGGCTCCCCGGTTGCGCAGGCTGAGCAGCGTGCGGTCGTAGGTCGGGCGCTCGACGACCACCGCGTCGCCCTCCCCGACCAGCGCCTCGAACAGGAAGGCGTCGGCCTGCATCGAGCCGTTGGTGACGAGCACGCGCTCGGGGTCCACGTCGTGGCGCTCGGCCAGCCACTCGCGCAGCGGCGGGTAGCCGATGGCGGTGCCGTAGCCGGTGAGCCCGCCCGGGTCCTCCTCGAACGCGCGCTGGGCGGCGTCGCGCAGGCCGTCCACGTCGACGATGTCCAGGGACGGCGCGCCGCGGGCGAAGGAGATGGTGGAGGGCGTCACACGCCCGATCTTAGGGTCAACGTCAGCCCGCCGCCCTCCGAGCGCGCGACGTCCACCGAGAAGGGCAGCTCGGCGGGCAGCGCGGCCTCCAGGTCGATCCCGGGCCGCACGCCCACGTCGACGGTCGCGCGGTTGCCCTCGAAGGAGCGCACGACCGCGTCCTCGACCCCCTCGACCTGACCGAGCGCCTGCTCGAACGCCCCCAGCGTGGAGATGTCGGGGAAGGGCCCGGCGTCGATGACGACCTCGGTCGGCGCGGGCCGGACGGCGCGGTACTCCGCGCGCAGCGCCTCCGTGGCGCGGTCGAGGTCGGTGCGCAGCGCGGCCAGCTCGTCGATGCGCCGGCCCAGCTCGGAGACGCGCGCCGCCGCCTCCTCGACGACCGCCTCGACCTCGATTCCTCGCGAGGCCGCCTCGGCGGATCCCGGGCCTCCGCCCGCGGCCTCCTCGCCCGGGGCGGCCTCCCCGCCCGGGGCGCTCTGCGGCCGCCCCACCAGCTCGAGCTCGCGCTGGAGCTCGCGCAGCTTGCGGTCCATCTCGGCCAGGCTCGCCTCGAGGTCGCGGCGATCGGTCACCGAGCGAGACTAGCGCCTGAAGCGCTTGTAACGAACGCAACGAAGTCGTGTATCTGGCGGCGTATCCCAACCCCAAGGAGGGTCCACATGCTCAAGCTCTCCGATGCCCACCACTTCCGCAAGACCGTGGCGGGCGCCTGCATGGTCCTCGCGCCGATCCTGTTCCTGGTCAGCGCGATCCTCGCTCCCTCGTCCGACAACGACGCCGGGGCGATCCTCGGAGCCGTCGCCGATGACCCGGACCGCTTCTACGCGTCCACGGTGATCGGGATCGCCGGCACCGTCCTCCTCGTCCCCGCGCTGCTGGGCCTGATGCACATGCTGCGCGAGCGCGAGGTCGCCCTCGGCCACGTCGGCGGAGGGCTCGCGCTCCTCGGAGCGATCGTCTCCATGCTGTTCTGGGGCGTCGCCCTGATGGAGTGGCAGATGGTCCGCGGGGCGGGCGACACGGCGCAGATGACCGCGCTGCTCGACCGCTACATGGAGACGACCGGGACGTCGGTGTTCCTCTTCGGCAGCCTCGCCTTCACGATCGGGCTGGTCGTGCTGGCGCTCGGGCTGGCGCGGGCGCACGCCGTCCACTGGTCGATCGCCGGCGCGCTGGCGCTGTCGGCGGTCGTCCTGCAGGTCGCCTTCTTCGTCGGCAACGAGGCGGCGTACTACCTCGTCGCCACGGCGATCCTGCTCGTCGGGCTCGGCTCGATCGGGCGGACCGTGCTGACGGAGCCCGTGGAGGACTGGGAGCACACCCCGGAGCACCGGGGCGGATTCCGACCCGCGGCGTCCCACTAGCCGCGCGGCGACGCGTCTAGGACCGCACCCCACCGAGCGTCTCGACCGCTATGGCCGCGACCTCGGTGGGCGTGCGGCCCACGCGCACGCCCTTCTCCTCCAGCGCCTGCGCCTTGGCGGCCGCGGTGCCCTTGGAGCCCGACACGATGGCGCCGGCGTGGCCCATCGTCTTGCCGGGGGGAGCGGTGAAGCCGGCGATGTAGCCGACCACCGGCTTGGTGACGTTGCGCGCGATGAAGTCGGCCGTGCGCTCCTCGGCGTCGCCGCCGATCTCGCCGCACATGACGATCAGCTCGGTCTCGTCGTCCTCCTGGAACAGGGAGATGACGTCGATGAAGTCCGAGCCCACGACGGGGTCGCCGCCGATCCCCACGATCGACGAGTTGCCGAAGCCGCGCTGGGCGATCTCGTAGCCGATCTGGTAGGTCAGCGTGCCCGACCGCGACACGATCCCCACGTTGCCCTCGGAGAAGAACGACGCGGGGATGATCCCCACGTTGGCCTTGCCGGGCGACAGGACCCCGGGGCAGTTGGGGCCGATCAGCCGCGTGGCGCCGCGGCGCAGGTGGGTGTAGACGCGCAGCATGTCGTGGGCCGGGATCCCCTCGGTGATGCAGATGACGGTCTCGATCCCGGCGTCGGCCGCCTCGAGGATCGAGTCGGCGGCGAAGGGCGGCGGGACGAACACCATCGCCGTGTTGGCGCCGGCCTGCGCGACCGCGTCGTGGACGGTGTCGAAGATCGGGACTCCCTCGACGTCCTGGCCCGCCTTGCCCGGGGTCACCCCGGCCACCAGGTCGGTGCCGTAGCGGCGGTTGTTGAGCCCGTGGAACGTGCCCTCGCGGCCGGTCAGGCCGGTGACGACGAGGCGCGTGTCGCGGTCGACGAGGACGCTCACGCCGCCGCCCTCTCCACGACCGCGGCCGCCGCCTCGTCCATCGTGGCCACCACCGTCACGTTGGGCAGGTCGGCCTCGGCCAGCAGCGCCCGGCCCTCGTCCTCGTTGGTCCCGTTCAGGCGCACGACGAAGGGGACGGTCGGCTTGACCTGGGCGAAGGCCTCGATCAGCCCGCGCGCCACCTCGTCGCAGCGCGTGATCCCGCCGAAGATGTTGAACAGCACGGCCTTGACCTTCTCGTCGGACAGGATGACCTCGACCGCGTCCACGATCGCCTCGGCCTTGGAGCCGCCGCCGGCGTCCAGGAAGTTGGCCGGCTGGCCGCCGGCCTGGGCCACCACGTCGAGCGTGGACATCACGAGGCCGGCGCCGTTGCCCAGGATCCCGATGTCCCCGTCGAGCTTGACGTAGGTCAGGCCCCGCTCCTTGGCCATGCGCTCCTGCGGATCGCCGGCCGCCGGGTTGCGCAGCGCCTCGTTGTCGGGATGGCGGAACAGGCTGTTGCCGTCCAGCGTCACCTTCGCGTCGAGCGCCATGACCTGGCGGTCGCCGGTGACGATCAGCGGGTTGACCTCGACGAGCATCGCCTCCTCGGACACGAAGGCGTCGTAGAGCTTGGCCAGCAGGGCGCCCACCGGGCGCACGACGTCGGCGTCCACGCCGGCCTGGAAACACAGCCGCCGGCCGTGGAAGGCCTGGTAGCCGAGCAGCGGGTCGACGTGCAGGCGTGCGATCGCGTCCGGGTCCTCCTCGGCCACCGCCTCGATGTCCATGCCGCCCTTGGTGGAGAGCATGAACAGCGGCGCCTTGGCCGAGCGGTCGAAGACGATCGAGGCGTAGTACTCGGCGGCGATGTCCGACGCGCGCTCGATCCACACCTCGTGGACCGTGTGGCCGCGGATGTCCATCCCCAGGATGGCGTTGGCGTGCGCCTCGGCCTCCTGCGCGTCGTTGGCCACCTTGATGCCGCCGGCCTTGCCGCGCCCGCCGATCTGCACCTGCGCCTTGACCACGCAGGGGAAGCCGACTTCGCGGGCGCGCTGCACCGCGTCCTCGACGCTGGAGGCGGGAGCGCCGTCGGGGACCGGCACCCCGTGGCGCGCGAACAGCTGCTTGCCCTGGTACTCGAGGAGGTCCATCGGCGCGGCACCCTAGCCCAGCGTCCCGCATAATGCCGCGTCGATGCCGCTGCCCAAGAAGATCGAATGGGTCACGTTCGACGTGTACGGAACGCTGATCGACTGGGAGTCCGGCGCCTACGACGCCTTCGTCAAGGAGGCCGAGCGGGACGGGTTCACGATCGAGAAGGACCAGCTGATCCCGCTGTTCCACGAGATCCAGAACGAGATCCAGTCGGGCTCCTACGAGCTCTACGCCGAGGTGCTGCGGCGCACCGCCGTGCGGATCGCCAAGGAGCTGGGGTGGCCGCTGGAGCCGTCGCGCTCGGGCTTCCTGCCCGACTCGGTGCCCGGCTGGATGCCGTTCAAGGAGACCAACGCCCAGCTCGACCGCTTCGCCAAGAAGTTCAACATCGGGCTGGTCTCGAACATCGACGACAAGCTGCTCGGGCTCACGCGGCGCCACTTCCGCACCGACTTCGACCTCGTGGTCACCGCCCAGCAGGTCCGCTCCTACAAGCCCGACCCGGCCCACTTCACCGAGGCCGAGCGGCGCATCGGCGGCAAGCGGGGCTGGGTCCACGTGGCGCAGAGCTACTACCACGACGTCGAGCCCTGCCTGAAGAAGAGGGTCCCGGTCGTGTGGGTCAACCGCCACAAGCAGAAGCTCGAGCCGGGGCAGAAGCAGCCCACGGCCGAGGTGGCGAACCTGCGCGAGGCGGCCAAGCTGCTCGGGGCTCTGTAGGCGGTCCCGGCCGGTGCGCGCGGTCGGCGTCCACGAGGACGTCATCGTCGTCGTCTCCCAGGTGTGGCGGACGACGTGCGTGGCGATCCGGGCGGGCGAGGAGGGATTCGTGGTCGACTCGCCGGTGCTCCCGGACGAGCTGGACGCGCTGCCGGCGCTGCTCGAGCAGTCGCGCTTCCCGGTCAGCGGGCTGCTGGCCACCCACGCCGACTGGGACCACCTGCTCGGGCGCCTGGCCTTCCCGGACGCCTCCCTGGGCGTGGCCGAGACGACGGCGGCGCGGCTGCGCGCCGAGCCGGGCGAAGCCGCGCGGGCCCTGCGCGAGTTCGACGCCCAGTGGTACCTGGAGCGCCCGCGGCCCCTGTCGCTGGGGTCGGTGCAGGCGCTGCCGGTGCCCGGCCACCTCGAGGTGGGTGGGCGCGAGCTGGAGCTCCACCCGGCCGACGGGCACACCGTGGACGGGATGGCGGTGCTGGTGCCGTGGGCCGGCGTGCTGTGCGTGGGCGACTACCTGTCCCCGGTGGAGGACCCGGACGTGGAGTCGCGCGACGCCTACCTGGCCACCCTGCGACGCCTGCGTGAGCTGGTCGCGCGCGCCGAGACGGTGGTCCCCGGCCACGGCGAGCCGCTCGCGCGCGAGCGCGCGCTGGAGCTGCTGGAGCGCGACGAGGCGGCGCTCAGTCCAGGCGGATCGAGATGAAGACGTCGTGCACCGGGCGCTCGCTCTTGGGGAACTCGTCGAACCCGGCCCCGCGGTAGAGCTCCAGCGCGGCCTCGTTGTCCTCGGTGACGTCGAGCTCGACGCGCCGGGCGCCGCGCTCGCGCGCGCGCGCGAGCGTCAGGTCCACGAGCGCCCGGCCCGCGCCGCTGCGCCGGGCCGCCGGGCCGACGGACCGGTGCTCCAGCCAGCAGTCGGGCGCGGCCATCCAGACGCTGTGGCGGAAGCGCAGCTGCGCCACCCCGCCCGGCGGCGCGTCGTCGTCCGGCGCGCCGAGCAGGAACTCGGTGTCGGTGGTCTCCATCAGGCGCTCGACCGAGGCGAGGATCGAGTTGTCCGAGGGCCACTCGCGGCCGTAGTAGCCGGTGCGGAACTCGACGAGCAGCCGGGCGACGACCTCGGCCTCGGAGGGGTCGGCTCGCCACGCCGTCGCGCTCATGGCGCGCAAGCTACTGCGCGGGCTGGCGGACCGCGTCGCGGGCGGACTGGAGGCCTGTGTCCGCCGCCTCGACCAGCGCGTCGGCGTCCATCCCGGCCTCGATCTCGGCCAGGCCGAAGCGCAGGCGCACCGTTCCGGCGCGCGGGAGCAGGACGCCCCGCTCGACCGCGCCGGCGATCCGCTCGACCGCCACGCCGGCCTGCGTGCGGTCGGTGGACGGGAGCAGCAGGGCGAACTCGTCGCCGCCCCACCGGAAGGTCGCGTCGCTCGGACGAATCGACACGGCGATGGCCTGCGCGACCTCGCGCAGGCAGCGGTCGCCCTCGAGGTGGCCGTGGCGGTCGTTGACCCCCTTGAAGCCCTCGATGTCGGCGATGACCAGCGTCAGGGGGCGGTCGGCGCGCCGGACGCCGCTGACCGCGAGGTCCAGCGCCTCGTCGAAGGCGCGGCGGTTGCCCAGGCCGGTGAGCGGGTCGCGCCGGGCCAGCGCGCTGGCCAGCTGCTCGCCCTGGAGCAGGTGCATCCGGTCCACGCGCACGGCCGCGGTGAACAGCGTGGCCACGACGGCCAGGCTGAACCACAGCAGGGCGTGGGTCAGCGCCTCGGCCGCGTAGTCCGCGCTCCAGCCGTCGTAGGCGAAGGGCAGCACCAGGCAGCCCGCGACCGCGACGAGGAACAGCGCGACGCGCCGCGGGGGGTGCACGGCCGACGCGTAGACCACGACGATGATGAACAGCTCGTCGTAGGGCGAATCGGGGCCGGCGGCCCACTGGAGCGCGGCGATCAGGGCCAGCGACGCGTAGCCGAGCGCGAGCAGCGAGTCGGGCGAGACGACTCGCGGACGGACGATCAGGGGGACCGAGGCGAGCAGCGAGACCGCGACGATGCCGATGCCCAGTGCCCAGCCGGCCGCCGGGTCCGGCCCGTCCGTCGGAGGGGAGACCGGGAGCAGGATCGCCACGATGGCCGCGCCGAAGATCCACAGCATCCCGCCGATGCGCCGGGCGGTGTCCAGGTCGGACGTCTCGTAGAACTCCTGCGGGTCCGACGGCAGGTGCCGGACGGCGCTCAGTCTGGATCCCGGTGAATCGGCCATGCCTGACCTTATATCCGCCCGCGGGTCGCGCGCGGAGCTTCCTAGTCGCCGTCGGACGAGGCGATCACCGCGAGGGTGTCGCCGGTGGCCACGGCGGCGCCGACCGCGATCGGCAGCTCGGCGACGGTGCCCGTCTTGTGGGCGGTGATCTCGTTCTCCATCTTCATCGCCTCGATCACGGCTATGAGCGCGCCCTCCTCGACCTGGGCGCCCGGCTCCACCGCCACCTTGAGGACGGTGCCCTGGATCGGCGAGCTGAGGGTGTCGCCGCCC
>DATLOP010000286.1:0-4844 GCA_035536255.1 Solirubrobacteraceae bacterium | reverse complement strand
TCCTCCAGGCGGCCGTGCAGGTCGCCGCGCTCCATCTCGGCCAGGGCGGCGGCCAGGCCGGCGTTGGCGCCGGCCTGCTCGGTGCGCAGGCGGTCGACGAGGCGCCGCACGCCCGCGGCGTCCGCCTGCGGCGCGCGCTCGGCGTAGGCGCGCAGGGCGACGATCTGCACGGCGGGGTCGCGGCGCGCGCCCAGGGCGGCGGCCAGCGCCGTGACGTCGCGCAGGACGCGCCGGTGCGCGCGGGACGGGAAGCACGGGGCGAAGATCTCCAGCACCGCGCGCAGCCGCCGCGTGGCCACGCGCATGTCGTGCACGCGCTCGATCGCGTCGACGTCCAGGACGCCCGCCGCATGCTCGAACAGCTCCCCCGCCCGGACCTCGAGCACCCGGGCCGCCGCCTCGGCGAAGGGGAGCGCGGGCTCCAGCCCGGCGATCTCGCGGGCCTTGGCCATCAGGCGGCCGCCGCCGACTCCGCCATGTCCGGCCCGCGCCGCATCAGGCCGCCGCCGCCATCTCCAGGATCACGCCCTCGCGCAGCCCGCCCCGGCCCACCTGCAGCGGGACGCCGAGGCGGTCGGAGATCGCCTCGAGGATGAGGATGCCGGCGGGCAGCAGCCGCACGCGCTCGGGCTCGAGCTCGAAGCGCCGCGCGACCTCGGCGATCGGGGTCGTGGCCAGCACGCGGACGCCGCGCTCCAGCGTCTCGTGCTCCAGGCGCGCGCCGACGAGCCGGCGCAGCGAGGTCGCCGAGCCGCCGACCGCGACGGCCAGCGCGGGCGGTCCCGCCTGCACGCCCTCGAAGGTGCCGATCGCGTGCTGGCGGACCGCGTGCAGCTCGTCGACGGACGGCGGGTCGGAGTGCAGGTAGGCGTCGGCCAGGAAGCCCGAGCCGATGCGAAAGGAGGCCGACCAGCGCACGCCCTCCCCCACCGTCCCCACCGCCAGCTCGGAGGACCCGCCGCCCACGTCGGCCACGGCGATCTCCCCGGTCACCGGGTGGCCGAGCGTCCGGGTGGCGCCGACGAAGGCCAGCCGCGCCTCCTCCTCGCCGTCGAGGACCTCGACCTCGACGCCCGCCGCGTCGCGCACCTCGGCACACAGGTCGGCCCCGTTGGGAGCGCGGCGGATCACCGCTGTCGCGACGGCGCGCAGGCCGTCGACGCCCATGACCTCGGCCAGCGCGACGTGCTTGGCCACGACCTCCGCGACCTCGCGCCGCTTGGCTGCCGGGATCGGCCCGTCGCGCTTGAGCCCCCGCCCGATCCGCGTGAACGCCCGCTGGACCACGACCTCGCGCAAGCCCGCCTCCCCGGCCTCGGCCACCAGCAGGCGGGTCGTGTTCGACCCGATGTCGATGCAGGCGTAGAGGGCCACGGCGCCGGTCAGCTTCGCACGCCGGGGTTAATCCCCACCGCCGCCGCCCGCCGCGCTGTACGCGCGGTCGAGGCGCACGACCGCGCACGCCGTCAGCAGCACCATCGTCAGGGCCGGGTGGCCGGCGGCGGCGCGCTCGAGCTCCACGGCGATGGGCGCGCCGGCTCCGCTGCCCTGGTGGGCGAGCGTGGCCAGCCGCTCGCCGCCGTCCGCGTCCAGCCCCCAGCGGCCGGGGCGCAGCAGCGGGCGCAGGTCGGCGCCCGTCCCGTCCGCCAGCACGACGTCCCCGCCCCGGCGCAGGCGCCGGCCGACGAACCACGCGGCGGGCTCGCCGTCTTCGTCGCGCGCGAAGAACCGCCGGGGCCAGCGTCCGTGCCATTCGAACGCCCAGCGTCCCGATGCCGAGACCGCGTCCCAGCGAGCGTCGGTGCGAGGATCCCAGTGCAGCGCGCCGAGGCGGTGGCCGTCCGCCGTGAGCACCCAGGCGGCCCCTTCGTCCTCGGCGAGCTCCAGGCGGGCGCCGGCGAAGTGCTCGGCGCCGCGGCGGAAAGTCTCGTGGTCGTCGGGCACGCCTTGTCATGATGGCGGGCGCATGAGCGTGGCGATCGAGGTACGGGGGCTGGTCAAGCGCTACGGGGACGTCGAGGCCGTGCGGGGCGTCGACTTCGCCGTGGCGCGCGGCGAGGTGTTCGGGCTGCTCGGCCCCAACGGGGCGGGCAAGACGACGACGGTGGAGATCCTCGAGGGCCATCGCGAGCGCACGGCGGGCGAGGTGTCGGTCCTGGGCCACGACCCCCAGCGCCGCGAGCGGGCGCTGCGCGAGCGCGTGGGGATCGTGCTGCAGAGCTGCGGGATGTACCGCCACATCACGGTCCGCGAGGCGGTCGCGCACTGGGCCGGGTTCTACCCGCGCCCGCGCGACGTCGGCGAGGTGCTGGCCCTGGCCGGGCTGACCGAGCAGGCGGGCACGCGCACCGGGCGGCTGTCCGGCGGCCAGCTGCGGCGGCTGGACTTCGCGCTGGCGCTGGTCGGCGATCCCGAGCTGATCTTCCTCGACGAGCCGACCACCGGCTTCGACCCGGCGGCGCGCCGCCAGGCCTGGGACACCGTGCGCTCGCTGCGCGACCTGGGCAAGACCGTCCTGCTCACCACCCACTACCTCGACGAGGCGCAGGCCCTGGCCGACCGGGTGGCGATCGTCAAGGACGGCCGGATCCTGGCCCAGGGCGCTCCCGGGGACCTGGGCGCCGGGTCCACCCGCTACCGGATCGCCTACCGCGACGGCGACGGCGAGGCCCACGAGCACGTCACCGACGACCCCACCGCGCTGCTGCACGAGCTGACCGCCGACGCCCTGGCCCGCGGCGAGCAGCTGGAGGACCTGGCGGTCACGCGGCCCTCGCTGGAAGAGGTCTACCTGGAGCTGACGGCGGATGCATGACGCCGCCCTGGCCTGGCGCCAGTTCCGCCTGGAGCGCCGGATGTTCTGGCGCAACCCCAGCGCCGCCTTCTTCAACTTCCTGTTCCCGCTGCTGCTGCTGGGGCTGTTCGGCGCCGTGTTCGCCGGCGACCAGGAGGCGCTGGACGTGATCGTCCCCGGCATCGCCGGGATGGCGATCATGTCCACGACCTTCACCGCGCTGGCCTGGAGCGTGACCTTCCTGCGCGAGCAGGGCGTGCTCAAGCGGATGCGCGGCACCCCGCTGCCGCCCGCCGTCTACCTGGGCGGCATCGCGCTCAACGCGCTGGCCAACGCGGTGCTCCAGCTGGCCCTGGTCATCGTCGCCGGCAAGGTGCTCTTCGGCACCGGCTGGCCGCAGGACTGGCCCGAGCTGGCCGTGTTCACCGCGGCCGGCGTCGTGTGCTTCGCCGCCCTGGGCGTCGCGCTGTCGCACGCCATCCCCAACTTCGACTCGGCGGGCGCCTACATCAACGCGATCTTCCTGCCGGTCATCTTCATCTCGGGCGTGTTCTACGACGTGGCCGAGGCGCCGGGGTTCATCAAGGACATCGCCGAGGCTCTGCCGCTCAAGCACGTTATCGACGGGGTCTCGGGCGCCCTGGTCACGGGTCGCGGCCTGGACGACAACTGGGAGTCCCTGGCCGTCATCGGCCTGTGGGCCGCGGCCGGGATCGTGCTGGCGATCCGCGGGTTCAGCTGGGACGAGAAGCGCCGCTGAGCACCCGCCCGGCGTCCGCCACGACCTCCTCGACGATCGCCGGCGTCGGCCGTCAGACCGGCCACCCCAAGCGACCCCAGGCCGCCGGCCCGCGTCACCGCCGCCGCCAGCTCGGGCGTGGACGCGCCCGCCATCGGCGCCAGGACCGCCGGGACGCGGATGCCCAGCCGGTCGCAGACGGGGGTGCGCAGGCTCACGCCACCACGAAGGCCGAGGGCGGCTCGCCGTCGATCTCCACGGGCACGTCGCACAGCGCCGAGCCCTCCCAGTCCGAGCGCAGCAGCCCGAACACCACGACGTCGTGGACCCCGGAGGGATGGCGGTGGAAGCGGCGCAGCACCCCCTCGCGTACGAACCCCGCGCGCGCCAGCGCGGACTGCGAGCGCGGGTTGCCCGTGCTGGTGTAGGCGGTCAGGCGCTCGAGGCCGAGCCGGCCGAACGCCGCCGCCGCGATCAGCGCCTTGCTCTCACGGTTGACCCCGGTGCCCCAGTGCGCGCGACCGAGCCACGTCCCGACGGTGGCCCGGCGGTCGCGGCGCGCCAGCTCGGACAGGCCGGTCACGCCCACGGCGCCGTGGTCCGGGTGCACGACGAGGAAGTCCAGCAGAACGCCGGCCTCGCGGCGCGCCGGCAGGCCGGCGACCCAGGCCTCGGCCTCCTCCGGGCGCTCGTAGCGCCAGGCGAAGAAGCGCGTGACCTCGGGATCGCGGGCCAGCTCGAACATCGCCGCAGCGTCTTCCGGCCCGGCGTAGCGCAAGGTCAGCGTGGGCCCCCGAACCTCCACGACTCGCGATGCTACCCGTCGTGCCCATGGCGCTCTTCGCGGCTCTGCGGACCGCCGGGCTCGCGGCGGTCGCCCTGACGGCGGTCTGCGCGGGCGACGCGGCGGCGCGGATCACGGTGCCGGCCGGGTTCCGCGTGACCACGGCGGCGACCGACATGGGGCGGCCGTCGAACCTGGCGTTCGGGCGCCGTGGGTCGCTGTGGACGACGTCGGCCGGCTACTCGGTGGCGTCCAGCGACGGCGTGTGGACCAAGCGCCGCGGCGCCCGCCCGCGCCAGGTCGTCCGGGGGCTGGACACCGCGCTAGGCCTGTGCTGGTTTCGCGGCGAGCTCTACGTCAGCCACCGGATCCGCCCGGGCGGGCGCCTGTACGGGCGCGTGACCGCGTTCGCGGGCTTCGACGGGCGCCGGTTCCGCCGGCGCCGGGTCGTGCTCGACCGCCTCCCGGTCGGGCTGCACAACGTCGACTCGATCGTCGCCGGGCCGGGCGGGCGCCTGTACGTGGGC
>DATLOP010000285.1:0-5665 GCA_035536255.1 Solirubrobacteraceae bacterium | reverse complement strand
AGATCGGCCAGGCGCGGCTCAGCGCGGTCGTAGCGCTCGCGGAGGACGTCATCGTACATGCGCCGGATCGTGTCGATCTGGGCCGCCACCGCCTCTCCGCTGTCGGCGCCGGCGCCGCGGAGCGCGCGCAGGAGCGCGGCGAGGGCGCCGTGCGCGCCCCGCGCGCGGGGGGGCGCTGCCCATGCGCCGAACGCCTCCGGGTCCCAGGCCCGGTCGGCGAGGGCGGCGATCGCGGCCCGCGCGGTGACGTCACCGATCCCCGGCAGGAGGAGCAGGATCCGGTACCAGCTCACCTCGTCGCGCGGGTTCTCGAGGACCCGGAGGAAGGCGAGGACGTCCTTGACGTGGGCCGCCTCGAGGAACTTGAGCCCGCCCCACTTCTCGAAGGGGATGCGGCGGTTGGCGAGCTCGATCTCGAGGTCGGCCGACATGTAGCCGGCGCGGAAGAGCACGGCCATCTCCCGCAGCGGGACGCCGGACTCGTGGAGCTCGAGGATCCGGTCCACGACGAAGCGCGTCTGCGCCTGCTCGTCGCGCGCGGTCACCAGCCAGGGCGGCTCGCCCCCCTGGCGCGCCGTCCACAGCACCTTCGTGTACCGCTCCGCGGCGCGCGCGATGAGAGTGTTGGTCGCGTCGAGGATGGGCTGGACGGAGCGGTAGTTCTGCTCGAGGGCGACGATGGTGGCGCCGGGAAACTGCGTCGGGAAATCGAGGATGTTGCGGAAGCTGGCGCCCCGGAACGAGTAGATGCTCTGGGCGTCGTCCCCGACGACGGTGATGTTCGCGTGCCCGCGGCACATCCCGCGGAGGATCCGCGCCTGGAGGAGGTTGGTGTCCTGGTACTCGTCCACCAGCACGTGGTCGTAGTGGCCGGCGATGCGCTCGGCGAGCGCGGGCGAGGCTTCCAGCATCAGCGCCCAGAAGAGCAGCAGGTCGTCGTAGTCGACGAGGTTGCGCTCGTGCTTGCGTCGGGTGTAGTCGGCGAAGACCCCCGCAACCGCGGAGCCGAACTCGGCGAATTGTGGGAACTCGCCGGCGAGGATCTCGTCGACGGGCAGCTCGGTGTTGACGTGCCGCGAGTAGATGTAGTGCAGCGTCTCCTTCTTCGGGAACCGCTTCTCCTTGACGACGGCGCCGGCGGCCGCGCGCGCGAGCTGCGTGAGATCCTCCGCGTCCCCCTGGTCCATGATGGAGAAGTCGCGGGGGAGGCCGGCGGCGGGCCCGAACTGGCGCAGCAGCCGGTGGCCGGTAGCGTGGAAGGTGCCCCCGTGCACGCGCGCGCCCGCCGAGCCCACGAGCCGCTCGGCGCGCGCGATCATCTCGTGTGCTGCCCGGCGGGTGAACGTGAGGAGCAGGATCCGCTCGGGGCGCACGCCGCGGTCGATGAGGTGCGCGACGCGGTAGACGAGGGTCCGCGTCTTCCCGGTACCTGCGCCGGCGATGATGAGCAGGGGCCCGTCGCCGTGTGTGGCGGCACGGGCCTGCTCCGGGTTCAGTCCCGCGGCGAGGTCGCGCGCCGGCGCGGCGACGTCCCGCGGGCGGCCGGGGTAGAGGCGCGGCGCGTCGGCCATGGTCGGGAATATAACCTCGGCTCCCGGCTATGGGCGCTCGCTCTCGGCTACTGCCCACGAGCCGAGAGCCGATGGCCGAGAGCCGATGGCCGGTCTACTTCTTCGACTGGTTGCGGAATCGATTGATCATCCACTGATCGATCGACATCCCGCCGTACCGCTCCTGCTCCCAGGGGTCGCCGCGCATGTGATAGCCGTTCTGCTCCCAGAACCCGGGCATGTCCTGCTTGAGCAGCTCCAGCCCGTGGACCCACTTCGCGCTCTTCCAGAAATAGAGGTGCGGAACGACCAGGCGCAGCGGCCAGCCATGATCCGGGGTGAGGTCGGCGCCGTTGTGCCGCCACGCCAGGAGCGTGTCGGGCCGGTCGAGATCGGTCAGGGGAAGGTTGGTGGTGAACCCCTGCTCGGCGTGAACGAGGACGTAGCGCGCCTCGGGGCGGGGACGCGCGCGACGCAGCAGGTCCTGCACCGAGATGCCCTCGAACTCGTTGTCGAGACGACTCCAGCGCGTGACGCAGTGGATGTCGCACAGGGTGCGGCGGCGGGGCAAGGCCGTCAGCTCGTCGTAGGTGAGCGACACCGGCTGTTCGACGAGCCCCGAGATCTCGAAGCGCCAGCGAGCGATGTCCACCTGCGGCACGTCGCCGTAGTGCAGGACGGGCCACTTCTCGGTCTTGACCTGGCCCGGCGGCACGCGCGGCTTGTCGCGCGTGCGGACGTCCAGGGGGTCGTCCTTGTGCTCCGCCATCGGCTCCGCTAGCCGGCGGCCGCCGTCGGGGGCTCGACCGCGACCAGCTCAGGGCCGACCTCGCGCGCCCCGAGGCCGAACACCTCGCCGAATGCCGCGGCGACGGCGCGCCGGACCGCGTGCATGTCGGGGGCCTGGCCGAGTTCGCGCGCCATCGAGGTCATGTCGACGCCGGTGATCCCGCAGGGGACGATCAGGCCGAAGTACGACAGGTCCGTGGCGACGTTGAGGGCGAAGCCGTGCCAGGTCACCCAGTCCCGGGCGTGGACTCCGATCGAGGCAATCTTCCGCCCACCGCCCGCCGTCCAGACGCCGGTGTACCCGGCGACGCGGCCCGCCGCGATCCCGAACGCGGCGAGGGCCCGGATGAGCGCCTCCTCGACCTGGCGGAGGTACCAGTGCAGATCCTGCCTGTGCCGCTTCAGGTCGATGATCGGGTAGCCGACGAGCTGGCCCGGCCCGTGGAAGGTGACGTCGCCCCCGCGCTCGATCTCGAGCAGGTCGACGCCGCGCGCAGCAAGGACGGGGGGCGGGGTCGTCAAGTGCGCGGCCTTGCTGCCCCGGCCGAGCGTCACCACCGGGGGGTGCTCGACCAGGAGGAGGAGGTCCTCCGGATTGCCGCCGCTGATCCGGGCTCGTGCCGTGGCACGCTGGAGCTCGAGGGCCTGCCGGTAGGGCATCTCCCCCAGGTCTATCACCCAGAGCTCCGGCGCGCTCACCGAGACGCTCACGCGTGGATCATCTTTCCCATCGAGTCCATGGCGGCCTCGGCCACCGCCTCCGACAGAGTCGGGTGGGCGTGGATGGCCAGGTCCACCTCCTCGACGGTGAACTCGTTCTCGCGGGCGACCACGAGCTCGTGGATCAGCTCCGTGGCGTGGCTGCCGATGATGTGCGCGCCGAGGATCTCGCCGTACTTCGCGTCGCGGATGATCTTGACGAATCCGGCCGTCTCGCCGGCGGTGCGGGCGCGCCCGTTGGCGGAGAAGGGGAACTTGCCGACCTTGTAGTCGAGCTTCTTCTCCTTGCACTGCTGCTCGGTGAGGCCGACCGAGGCGACCTCGGGGTGGCAGTACGTGCAGCTCGGGACGTTGTCGTAGTTGACGGGGTGCGTCTGCTGGCCCGCGAGCAGCTCGGCCAGGACGTGTCCCTCGCGCGAGCCCTTGTGGGCCAGCATCTGGCGGCCGACGACATCGCCGATGGCGTAGATGCCTTTGGCGGACGTCTCGAAGCGATCGTTGACCTTCACGAAGCCGCGGTCCGTCAGCTGGACGCCGGCCTCCTTCAACCCGATGCCGTCGGTGACCGGCGCCCGACCGGCCGCGACGAGCACCATCTCGACAGCGAGGTCTCGCTTCTCGCCCCCTACCTCCACGGCCATCTTCACGGCGTCCTTGCCGACCTTGACGCCGCCGATCTTCGCGCCGGTGAGGACGTCGATCTTGCGCTTGCGGAAGGCGCGCCCGAGCTCGGCGCCGACCTCCGCGTCCTCGAGCGGGAGCAGCTGCGGCAAGACCTCGATCAGCGTGACCTGGGTGCCGAAGGCGTTGAAAACGTCGGCGAACTCGCACCCAACCGCGCCGGCCCCGACGATCGCCATCGTCTTGGGCGCGCGCTCAAGGACGAGGGCCTCGTCGGACGAGATGACGGTGGTCCTGTTCAGCTCCAGACCGACCTGCGGCAGGCCCTTCACGCGCGAGCCGGTGGCGACGACGATCGCGCGCTTCGCCTCGTGGCGCTCGTCCTTGCCCTCGCTCGTCTTCACGGCGACGGCGGTGGCGGCGCCGCCGCCCTTGGGCGCGACGATGGTGCCCGTCCCCTTGATGTGGGCGACCTTGTACTTCTTGAAGAGACTCTCGACGCCGCGGGAGTTCTGCTGACTCACCGTGCGCGAGCGCTTCATGGCAACGCCGTAGTCCAGCTTGACGTCGCCCACGGCCACGCCGAAGTCGGCGGCGTGCTGCAGCCGCGTGGCGAGCGCCGCCGACTCGAGCAGCGCTTTGGCCGGGATGCACCCCCAGAGCACGCACGTCCCGCCCAGCGCCTCGCGCTCGACGACGGCGGTGGCGAGGCCGAGCTGCCCGCAACGAATGGCGCCCACGTAACCGGCGGGCCCACCGCCGATGAAGATCACATCGAAGCTTGCCATGGTCGTAGAAGAGAGTGGGACCTGGGACCGAGAGACCGAGGGACCGGGGACCGCGGAGGCCCAGGTGCCCGGTCCCAGCCGGTTCATCCGTGATCAGTACACGAGCATCAGCGGATTTTCGATCATTCTGCGCAGCGTCTGGAGGAAGCGCGCGCCGACGGCGCCGTCGATGGCGCGGTGGTCGCAGCTCATGGTGACCCGCAACCGCTTGCGGGCCACCGTCTCGCCGTCCTCGACGACCAGGCGATCCTCGGCGGTGCCGACGGCGAGGATGGCCGTCTCGGGGGGGTTGATGATCGCCGTGAACTGGTCGATCTGGAACATCCCGAGGTTGGACAGGGAGAAGGTGGAGCCGGTGTATTCCTCGGGCTGCAGCTTCCGCTCGCGCGCCTTCTTCGCCAGCTCCTTGGCCTCGCGCGAGATCTCGCTCATGCGCTTGCGGTCGGCGTCGAAGATCACGGGAACGATCAACCCCTCGTCGGTGGCGACGGCCATGCCGAGATGCACGCGGTTGAACTGGCGGATGCGGTCGCCGAGCCAGTGCGCGTTGACCTCCGGATGCTGGGCAAGCGCGGTCGCGACGGCCTTCAGCAGCACGTCGTTGACCGACACCTTGTACTCGTCCCCCATCGCCGCCATGGCGGTGCGCAGCTCGGTGACGCGCCCGAGGTCGAACTCGGCCGTGAGGTAGAAGGTCGGGATGGGACCGATGGACTCGGACAGCCGCCGGGCGATCGTCTTGCGGATCTGGGTGAGCGGCACGTCCTCGAAGTCGGCGCCGTCGGTCCGGGCGACGCGCGCCGGGGCCGCGGGAGCTCCGGCCGCGGGCGCGGGAGCCGCAGCGACCGCCTCCTCGATGTCGCGCTTGATGATGCGACCGCCCGGGCCGGAGCCCTGCACCCGTCCCAGGTCGATCCCACGCTCCGAGGCGAGGCGTCGCGCGAGCGGCGACGAGCGCGAACGGCCACCGTTGCCGCCGCCGTTGCCCGCGGTGGGTGGCGCCCCCTGCGCCGGCGCGTCGGTCCCGCGGCCGGCGGGCTGGCCGGCCGGCGCCGCCGCGACCTTCTCCTGCGGTGGCGTCGACGCATCGCCCTGCGACTCGCCCTCGGAGCGCGGCACGGGGCTCGTGCCCGCCGTCTCGCGGGTGCGGGCGACGACCTCGTTGGGTGGGGCCGCCGAGCCGCCGGGGGTGTCGCC
>DATLOP010000284.1:0-11521 GCA_035536255.1 Solirubrobacteraceae bacterium | reverse complement strand
CGCCGCCGCCGCTGGAGCCGGGGTCCGACCGCTTCGTGCGGGTCGTCTTCCCGACCGGGCGGACCGTGTCCGCGGGCGCCGACGTGCCCGCGGGCTTCCCGGTCGTCGAGCCCGGCGAGCCGAGGACCGTCTCGGTGCGCGGCGACGACTGGCGGACCGTGTCGCGGCCGCTGCCGCGCGCCGGCACGCTCCAGGCGGCCGCGCGCCTGGAGCCGATCCAAGCGCGCGCGAGCCGCCTGCGCCGGATCGTCGCGATCGTCAGCGTCCTCGCCCTCCTGGCCACCGCCCTGGCCGCGACGGCGCTCGTGCGCCTCGCCCTCGCCCCGCTCGCGCGGCTGCGCTCGGCCGCGGGACGCGTGGCCGAGACCGCCGACCTGACGGTCCGCGTCCCGGCGGACGACGGGCCCGACGAGGTCCGCGACCTGGCGGGCGACCTGAACGCGATGCTCGAGCGCCGCGGCGCCGCGGCGGCCGAGCGCGAGGCCGCCCTGGCCGCCGCCCGGCGCTTCGCCGCCGACGCCGGCCACGAGCTGCGCACGCCGCTGACCAGCCTGGAGGCCAACCTGTCCTCCCTCGGCGCTGCGCAGAGCGGCGCCGCCCTCGACGCCTCGCGCGCGGACGCGCGAAGGCTGGGCGCGCTGGTCGAGCAGCTCCAGGCGCTGGCCCGCGGCGAGGCGGGCGCGCCCGCCTCGCCCGAGGCGCTCGACGCGGCCGAGGTGGTGGACGCCGCGCTGGCCGGGCTGCGCACGCGCCATCCGCGCGTCGAGGCGACCGTCGAGGCCCCGGACCCGGGACCCGAGCTGCGGGGCGACCCGGAGGGGATCCGCATGCTCGTCGACAACCTGCTGGAGAACGCCGCGCGCCACGGGCGCGAGGCCGGCCGGGTCACCGCGACCGTCGCCCCGCGCCCCGGCGGCGGCGTGAGGGTGACCGTGGACGACGACGGCCCCGGCATCCCGGCGTCCGAGCGCGAGGTCGTCCTCGAGCGCTTCGTCCGCGGCCGCGGCGCCCACGGGCCGGGCTCGGGCCTCGGCCTGGCCATCGCGGCCGCCCAGGCCCAGCGCCACGGCGGGACGCTGCGCCTCGAGGAGTCCCCGCTCGGCGGCGCCCGCGCCGTGGCCGAGCTGCCCGGCGTGGACGGGGCGCGCTAGCGGTCCCGGCCGGCCGGGACCGTTCGGGCGGTGTGGACGGCGCGGGTCAGGGAGTCGAGGTCGTAGGCGCCGTGGTGGCGGCGGCCGTTGATGAAGAAGGTCGGCGTCCCGGCCACGCCGCTCTCGTCGGCCGAGCGCACGTCGCGGGCCACGCGGCGGGCGAAGGCGCCCGTCCGCACGTCCTCCCAGAAGCGGTCGACGTCGAGGCCGAGCTCCTCGGCCTCCTGCAGGAGCGCCGGGGGCTCGAGGTCGGCCTGGCGGGCCAGCAGGAGGTCGTGCATCTCCCAGAACCGGCCCTGGGCTCCCGCCGCCTCCGCCGCCTGCGCCGCCATCTCGGCGTGCGGGTGCACGTCGGGCAGCGGCAGGTGGCGGAACACGTAGCGCAGCTCGGAGCCGAAGGACTCCAGCAGCTCGCGGATCACCGGCTCGGCCCGCCCGCAGTACGGGCACTCGAAGTCGCCGTACTCCAGCAGCGTCACCGGAGCCTCCTGGGGGCCGCGGACGTGGTCGACGTCCGGGTCCACCGCCTTGGACAGGTCCTCGATCGTCGCGCTCGTCCCCGCGTCCGAGCGCTCGAGCACGCCGGCGGGCAGCCGGCCCATCGCCCGGAACAGGGTCCACCCCAGGAGCGCCGCCACGACCGACGCGGCGAGGATCCCCGCCTTGGCCTCCTCCAGCCGCTCGCCCGTGAAGGCCAGGTCGGCCACGAACAGCGAGATCGTGAACCCGATCCCCGCCACCCCGGCCGCCGCCACCACGGTGGGGAAGCCGACGGGCAGCGGCAGGCGCCCCACGCGGTTGGCCAGCCACGACGCGCCCGAGAGCCCGAGCAGCTTGCCGCCCACCAGGGCGACCACGATCCCCAGCGTCAGCGTGGAGCCGGCGGCACGCTCCAGCGTCCCCCCGCCCAGGGCCACGCCCGCGTTGGCCAGGGCGAAGATCGGCACGACGACGAAGCTCGTCCACGGGTGCAGCGCCGCCTGGAGGCGCTCGTTGGGCGACAGCGTCTGCGACACGCCGGTGCGCAGCGTGCGGGCGAGCGCGGGCGTCGGCTGCTCACGGAAGCGCCGCCACAGCGCGCCCGCGCGCTCGAGGTCGCGCCGCGACGGCGGGTAGGCGCTGACCACGAGCCCGAGCGCGACGCCGGCCAGCGTCGGGTGCAGCCCGGCCTCGCGCACGGCCAGCCACAGCCCGATCCCGGCCAGCAGGTACACGGGCCCGCGCCGCACGCCGACCCAGCGCAGCGCCAGCACGAGGCCGAACGCGCCCGCCGCCACGGCCAGCCACAGGACCGAGGGATCGTCGGTGTAGACGGCGGCGATCACCAGCAGCGCCGCCACGTCGTCCACGATCATCACGGAGAGCATGAAGACGCGCAGGCGCACCGGCGTGCGGCTGCCGGCCAGCGCGAGCAGCGCCAGGACGAACGCGGTGTCGCTTGCCAGCACCACGCCCCAGGCGCTGCCCCCGACGATCGACAGGTAGAGCAGCACCGGCATCGTCATGCCGCCGATGGCGGCGAGCACGGGCAGCGCGATCCGCCGGCGCTCGCGCAGCTCGCCCAGGTCCAGCTCGCGGCGGATCTCCAGCCCGATGACCAGGAAGAACAGCGCCATCAGCGCGTCGTTGACCCAGTGGCGCAGATCCTCCTCCAGGCGCCAGTCGCCGACCTGCAGCGCCGCCGCCGTGGACCAGAAGTCCTCGTAGGAGTCGCCGGGGAGGTTGGCCCACCCCAGCGCGGCCAGGGTGGCGAGCAGCAGGACCGCCCCGCTCCCGGCCTCGGTGTCGAGGAACCGCCGCAGCGGCGCCGCGACCTGCCGCGCCCAGGCCGTCCGGCCCGCGAGGCGCCCGTCGGCGGCCGCGGGCGTTGCGCTCAGGCCGGCTCCACGCTCTCGCCGACCCAGGCGCCGTCGCGCCGGCCCATGGTCAGGTAGGCCGTGCCGCCGTCGGTGCGCAGGCGGAACACCGCCTTGTCCTCGTCGGTCCCCGGGCGGTCGATCACCTGCACGAGCACGTGGTCGCGGACCTCCTCGCCCGGCCGGCGCTCGGCGAAGGCGCGCAGCGCCGCCGCCTCCAGCGCGCCGCGCTCCCAGCCCTTGTCCTGGGCGTGGGCCTCGGCGAGTCCGCGGTTGACCTCGTCCAGCGAGGCCTCGAGCCGGGGCTCGAGCGCCCGCCGGCGCCGGGCGTTGGCCAGCATCCCGCCCAGCGCGAGGAGCGCGAGCACGGCCAGCACGACGAGCGCGACTGTGGCGAGGGTGGACACGCCGCGAACGCTACCGCGCGGCTCAGGCCGGCACGGCGCGGGCGTCGATGTGGCTCGCGACCTTGCGCTTGACGCGCTGCAGGGCGTTGTCCACGGTCTTGGCCTCGCAGTCCAGCTGCTCGCCGATCTCCTGATAGGAGTGGCCGTCGAGGTACAGGCCGAGCACGCGGGACTCCAGCTCGGACAGCACGCTCGACAGGCACGCGATCAGCGCCCGCAGCTCCTCGGAGGAGATCGCGACGTTGATCGGGTCGTGCGCCGTCGGCCCGGGCAGGATCTCGTCCAGCGTGGGCTCGGGCTCGGCTCCGCCCGCGGGGGTGTTGGAGAACGACACGTAGCGGTTCAGCGGCGCGTGCTTGTTGCGCGACGCCGTCTTGACCGCGGTGATGATCTGGCGGGTGATGCACAGCTCCGCGAAGTTGCGGAAGCTCGACTCGCGGTCGGTCCGGTAGTCGCGAACCGCCTTGTAGAGGCCGACCAGGCCCTCCTGCACGAGGTCCTCGGAATCGCCGCCCGCCAGGAAGTAGGACGAAGCCTTCAGCCTGACGAACCCGTAGTACCGGCGCACGACGGCGTCGTAGGCCGGCGCGCTGCCCTGCTTGGCCAGCGCAATGAGATACCCGTCATCCAGTTGACCCTCAGCCTGAGCCTTAGGAGAGAAGCGAGCCATGAGCGGACGTACCTTTCCCCGAGCAAATCGCCCGGTTCTGCTCTAGGCGCGATACCTCCCCTGGCGCCGCGACCTTGTCGAACCCTCAAGTCCCATAACCCTCGAGTCCAACCTTATGTGATGCGGAACTTCCCACAGTTATGGAGCCGTGTCAAGCCGGCCGGCGGCCCTGCAAGATCCCGTACAGCAGGACCGCCGCGGCGGCGCTGACGTTCAGCGATTCGATGCGCCCGCGCTGCGGGATGGCCAGCAGCTCGTCGCACGCCGCGGCCACGCGGGGGCGCAGGCCCCGGCCCTCCGCGCCCAGCACGAGGACGACGCCGCCGGAGTAGTCCGGCGCGTCGTAGGGCACGCGCGCCGCCGCGTCGGCGCCGTAGCACCAGCACCCGGCGGCCTTGGCGTCGGCCAGGAAGTCGGCCAGGTTGCGGACCCGGGCGATCGCCAGGTGCTCGATCGCGCCGGCCGAGGCCTTGGCCACCGCCGGCGTCACCTCGGCGGCCCGGCGCTCCGGGATCACGAGGCCCGTGGCCCCCGCCACCTCGGCCGTGCGGGCGATCGCGCCCAGGTTCTGCGGGTCGGTGACCTCGTCGAGCGCGACGATCAGCGGCTCGTCCGCGGCCAGCAGGCCCGCGGCGTCGGCGTAGCGGTAGGGCTCGGCCTGCGCGCACACGCCCTGGTGGTCGGGCGAGCCGCAGCGCCGCTCGACCTCACCCGCGTCGACCACGCTGACCGGCGCGCCGCGCAGCCACGCCTCGCGCGCCACCTTCCCGGTCGCCCACACCCGCTCCACGGCCCGCGGCCCGCGCAGCGCCTCGCGGACCGGGTTGACGCCGTAGACCGTCACCGGTCCAGGGGGATCAGCTCGGCGCCATCCGGGCCGTCGCGGATCTCCCAGCCCAGCGCGCGGATCTCGTCGCGCAGGCGGTCGGCCTGCGCGAAGTCCTTGTCCCGGCGGGCCGCCTCGCGGCGCTCGAGCAGGGCCGCGGCTTCGGGGTCGGCCGCCCCGGACGCCCCGACGGGCGTGAGGTCCTCGAAGCCGAGGACGCCCAGCATCTCGCGCAGGTCGGCGTCGCCCACCCCCTCCCCCCGCCGGTTGGCCTCGCGGATCCAGTCGAACAGGGCGGCCAGGGCGGCGGGCGTGTTGAAGTCGTCGGCCAGCGCGGCGAAGAAGCGGTCGCGCAGCGCTCGCATGTCGGCCGGGCTCTCGCCCGCGGGGACCCGCCGCAGCGCGTCGCGAATCCGGTCCACGCGCGCGCCGGCCTCCTCCAGCAGCTCGGCCGAGAAGGCCAGCGGCTGGCGGTAGTGGCCGCCGAGGAAGTACATGAGCAGCGCGTCGCGGCCGTGCTCCTCCAGCGCCACGTGCAGCAGCGCGATGTTGCCGACCGACTTGGCCATCTTCTCGCGGTCCAGCTGGACCATGCCGTTGTGCATCCACAGCCGGGTCAGCGGCTCGCCGCGCGCCGCGCGCGTCTGGGCCGCCTCGTTCTCGTGGTGGGGGAACACGAGGTCCGACCCGCCGCCGTGGACCTCGAAGCCGACGCCCAGCAGCTCCTCCGCCATGGCCGAGCACTCGATGTGCCAGCCCGGCCGCCCGCGCCCCCACGGGGCGTCCCAGGCCGTGTCCTCGCCCTCCTTGGCCGCCTTCCACAGCGCGAAGTCCAGCGGGTCCTCCTTGCGCTCGGCGCCCTCGACGCCCTCCCCCTGGTCCATCGCGTCGACCGACCGGTGCGAGAGCTCGCCGTACTCGGGATGGGAGCGCACGCGGAAGTACACGTCGCCGTCCACGGCGTAGGCGTGGCCGGCGTCGATCAGGTCGCCGATCAGGTCGACGATCGGCCCCATCGTCTCGGAGGCCAACGGCTCGTGGTCCGGGCGCCCCAGCCCCAGGCCGTCGGTGTCGGCGACGTAGGCGGCGGTCATCTCCCGGGCCAGGGCCTCGCTGCCCACCCCCCGCTCGCGCGCCGCGTCGTAGATCTTGTCGTTGACGTCGGTGACGTTCATGACCAGCGTCACGTCGAGCCCCTCGTGCTCGAGGAAGCGCTTGAGCACGCTGAACACGACGAACGGCCGCGCGTTGCCGACGTGGACCCGGCCGTAGACGGTGGGCCCGCAGGCGTAGACGCCCACCCGCCCCGGCTCGCGGGACTCCAGGGGCCGCCGTTCGCCCGAGAGCGTGTCTTGCAGGGAAATCTCGCGCATGGCGGCCACACTACCCGCAAACTGCGGGGATCCGGGCTCTTGGTGCGCCGACCGTACCTATACCCTTCCGCAGACGTGTCAGGGATGGCCTCCCAAGCGCGCCGCCTCACCCAGGTGGAGGCGGCGTTTCATTCGCTTCCGGACCGCTACCTCGGAGCCGACCCGGGCTTCGACGCCACATTCCACGTCCGGCTGGCCGACGTCGGACACACCTGGGAGGTCCGCGCCACCGAGCACGGCGCCCGCGTGCGCAAGGGCGTGACCCGGCGCCGGCCCGACGTGACGATCGCCACCGACGCGGCGACGTGGCTGCAGCTGCGCGAGGGCGCCCTGTCGGGCATCGAGGCCTTCTCCCAGCGCCGGCTGTCGGCCCGCGGCAACCTCGACCTCGCGGTGGCCTTCGAGGGCCTGTTCCGGCTGCCCAACGGCCGCGCGCCCCTCCAGCGCGTCCACGACGTGCGCGTCGGCCGCCAGCGGATCTCCACCCTGACCATGGGCGAGGGCCCCGACGTGCTGCTGATCCACGGCCTGGGCGCCACCAAGGCCTCGTTCTTCGAGACCGCGGCCGTGCTGAGCGGGCGCTACCGCGTCCACGCGATCGACCTTCCGGGCTTCGGCTCCTCCAGCAAGCCGCTGAACGCGCCCTACAACGCGCAGTGGTTCGCCGAGCACACGCTGGGCGCGATGGACGAGCTGGAGATCGGCCGCGCCCACCTGGTCGGCAACTCGCTGGGCGGGCGGGTGGCGATCGAGGTCGGCCTGCGCGCGCCCGAGCGGGTGTCGGGCCTGGGCCTGCTGTGTCCCGCCGTGGCCTTCGTCAAGCGCGGGCTGCATCCCATCGTGCGCCTGCTGCGCCCCGAGCTGGGGATCCTGCCCCACCGGTTCGCCCGCGGAACCGTCGAGCGCCAGCTGATGGACCTGTTCGCCGACCCGGCCGCGCTGGACCCGGTCGTGGCCGACATCGTGGTGGACGAGTTCCAGCGCATCTACGGCTCGGCCGGCGCGCGCCGCGCCTTCCTCACCGCGGCGCGCAACGTCTACCTCGACCGGCCCTTCGGCGACGGCGGCTTCTACCCCCGGCTGGGCGAGCTGACCCGCCCCGCCCTGTTCGTGTGGAGCAGCCACGACCGCCTGATCCCGCCCGGGTTCTCGCGCCACGTCTCCGAGTGGCTCCCCGCGGCCGAGCAGATCGTTATCGACGCCTGCGGCCACGCGCCCCAGGTCGAGCGCCCGGAGCAGACGACGGGCCTGCTCCAGCGCTTCTTCGCCCGCGTCGAGGCGCTGGAGACCCCGGCGCGCGGCACGCGCAAGCGCCAAGCGGCCTAGTGGAGGTGCCGGCGACGTCGCCGAGCGCCTGTCGCGGCTCGGGGGTCGCCAGGCAAGGACGCAGGAAGCCGGAATAGCAGCGCTATTTCGGCGACGAGGACGCCGCATGGCGGCCATCCGAGACCGACAGGCGCCGGCGGACGTCGGCGGGGCCTCCACTAGACTGCCCCCATGAGCGAAGCGGGGATCGCCGAGCGCGCGTCCGCCAACGGACACGCGCGGGAGGAGAGCAAGCGGCCGGGGTTCGCCGGCCGCGTCCTGGGCGGGCTGGCCAAGCAGCTTCAGACCCGCATCCCGGTGGCCGACCTCGACGAGCGCGACCCCGACTACATCCGCGACACGCTGCCGCGGCTGTGGCTGCTGTCGTCGCTGTACTTCCGCGGCGAGGTCCGCGGCCTGGGGAACATCCCCGAGGACGGCGGTGTGCTGCTGGTGGGCAACCACTCCGGCGGCAACCTGACCCCCGACACGACGGTCTTCACGCTGGCCTTCGGCGCCTACTTCGGCGTCGAGCGCGCCTTCTACCAGCTGGCCCACAACCTGGTGCTCTCGATGCCCGGCCTGGGCATGCTGCGCAGGCACGGGACGGTGGCCGCCTCGCCGGACAACGCCCGCAAGGCGCTGGAGTCCGGCGCCGCGCTGCTCGTGTACCCGGGCGGCGACCACGAGGTCCACCGCCCGACCTGGCAGGGCAACCGGGTCGACTTCGACGGGCGCAAGGGCTTCATCCGCCTGGCGCTGGAGCACGACGTGCCGATCGTCCCGGTCGTGTCCATCGGCGGGCAGGAGACGGCGCTGTTCCTCTCCCAGGGCAAGGGCCTGGCCCGCGCGCTGGGGCTGGACCGGGCGTTGCGCCTCAAGGTCCTGCCGATCTCCATCGCGCTGCCCTGGGGGCTGAACGTCGGCGACTTCCTGGGCCACATCCCGCTGCCGGCCAAGATCACCGTCGAGGCGCTCCCGCCCATCCACCTGCACGACGAGTTCGGCGACGACCCCGACCTCGACGAGATCTACGACCACGTCATGCGACTCATGCAGGAGACGCTGGACGGGCTGGCCTCCGAGCGCCGCTTCCCGGTGATCGGATGAGGATCGCCGCCCCGATCGAGATCGCGGCCCCGCCCGAGGCGGTCTGGGGGTGGATCTCCGACCCCGCCAAGGCCCTGCACTTCTTCTCCGGCGTGACCCGCTGGGAGGTGGTCAGCGACGACCCGATCGGCCTGGGCGCGCGCTACCGGATGCTCCTGCGCGTCGGCTCGGCCGAGGTGGGCGGCCTCATCGAGGTCATCGAGTTCAACGCGAACCGCGACATGGCCTGGACGTCGGTCACCGGACTCGACCAGCGCGGGCGCTGGCGCCTGCGACCGCGCCCGGGCGGGCGCACCCGCGTCGAGCTGCGCCTCTCCTACGGCGTCGCCGGCGCCGGGATCTTCGGCTGGATCTCCGAGCGGGTGGGCGCCCCCACCGTCCGCGGCCACCTCCAGCGCACCGTGCGCCAGCTCAAGCGGCAGGTCGAGCAGGAAGAGACGCGCCGTCGCGCGGCCGAACGCCGTAGGGCCCGCGCGAGCGCCTGACGGCGTCCTCGGGGGAGGGCCGTGCGGAGCACTGTCCCTCCCCCTGCGTCCTGGTCAGCCACTCGCGCGGTCTCCTACGTGCGTTCGACCGTGGCCATCGCTAGGGCCGCGATTCCCTCTTCTCGGCCGACGAAGCCCATCCCCTCGCCGCGCGTGGCCTTCACGTTGACGTGGGGTAGGGCGAGGCCGAGGGCCTGGGCGAGGGTGGCGCGGATCGTGTCGCGGTGGGGTGCGAGCTTGGGTGCCTCGAGGACGACGGTGGCGTCGACGTGGACGATCGTGGCCCCGGTGGCGACGACCTGCGCGACGACCGTCTCGAGCATCTCCAGCGAGTCGGCGTCGCGCCAGCGCTCGTCGGTGTCGGGGAAGTGCTCGCCGATGTCGCCCAGCCCGGCCGCGCCGAGCAGGGCGTCGATCACGGCGTGGGTCAGCACGTCGGCGTCCGACCAGCCCTCCAGGCCCCGGTCGTGCTCGATCTCCACGCCGCCCAGGACGAGCCGGCGCCCCTCCACCAGCCGGTGCGCGTCGTAGCCGATTCCCGTGGCGACGCTCATGCGTCGATCGGCTCCAGCCGCCGGCGGCGGCGGTCGAACACGGCCAGCTCGGTGACGCCCGCCTCTTCGAGGTACTCCAGCGCGCGGTCGTACTCGTGGCCCACGTCCTCGGGGACGTGGGCGTCGCTGCTCAGCGCGACCGGGCACCCGCACTCCAAACACCAGCGCAGGAACGCCGGGTCAGGGTAGATCTCGCCCACCGGCTTGCGCAGCCCGGCCGTCGAGACCTCGACGGCGATCCGCGTGGCCTGGATGCCCTCCATGGCCAGCTCGTAGAAGCGCCGCAGGTCGCCGTCGGGGCGCGGGCTCTCGGCGCCCCACACCTTGACCAGGTCGGGATGGGCCAGCACGTCGAACATCCCCGACGCCGCGGCGTGGCCCAGCGTCTCGAAGTAGCGCCGCCACACCTCGTCAGGGTCGCGGGCCCCGCGCCACACGTCCCAGTCGCGGTGGTCCACCGCCTCGTCGCGCAGGAAGTGCACGCTGCCCACGACGTAGTCCCACTCGTAGGCGTCCAGCAGCGAGGCCATCCGGTCCTCGCGCCCGCCCACCCAGTCGGCCTCGATCCCCAGCCGCAGGTCGGTCTCCTCGCGCACGAAGGCCACGTAGTGCTCGAGGTCGTCCACCGCGTTGGCCTCCCAGAACGGGTGGCGCCACACGTCCAGGCACTGGCGGAAGCGGTGCACGTGCTCGGAGACTCCCAGCTCCGCGATCCCCCGCTCCTCGGCGACCTCGCGGTAGCGCTGCGCGTTGGCGGCGGTGAAGTAGCGCTCGGCCGGCGTGTCCGGGTCGTCGGGGCGCAGGTGCAGGTGGTAGTCGGTCAGCATGGGCTCTCGCGGGCGAAGCGGACCGCCTCCGCGCGGTCGGCGAACAGGCGCATCTCGGCGATCTTCTCGCCGCGGAACGTCCACACCTGGGCGTAGTCGGGGATCTCCAGCTCCACGCCGCTGCGGCGGCCGCGCACGAGCAGGCGCTGGTACTGCACGACGCTGTCGCCGATCGCGAACAGCTCGTCGACCTCGAAGCGCACGGTCTCCCACGCGGAGAGCCAGTCGCGCCAGTACCGTCGAACTCCGTCGTGGCCGCGGTGGACGACGATCGTCAGGTCCAGCACGTGCCCCATGGCCGACAGGTCCCACAGGACGTCGTCGTGATAGTGGGCGAAGGGCTCCTCCATGCGGCCGGCGTTGACCGCCTCGATGATGCCGCGGACCACGTCCAGACGCCGGCGGCAACGCAGCAGCGCCTCGGCCGCCGCCAGGTCGGCGGGCGTGGTCACCTTGAAGTTCTCCGGCGGGCCCTCGATCACCCGCACGCGCCCCTCCGCCTCGACCAGGGCCACGTCGTCGGTCTCCGACCCGGTGGCCGCGGCCAGCCCGCGCTCCAGGGCGGCGCGGCGCAGGACCTGGGGCGTCTGGGCCGCCCACAGCCCCTCTCGGGGCACCGTGCGCACGACGGTGCCCTGCGCGACCTCCTTGATCGTGTCGGTCACCGGCGTGGCGACCACGACGGCCTCGTGTCCCTCCAGGCCGTCCAGCGCGACGCGAATCGTCTCGGCCGTGACGAGGGGCCGGGCGGCGTCGTGAACCACGACGGGGTCGCCGCGCGACGCCGTCAGGGCGGCGGCCACCGACTGGGTGCGGGTCTCGCCGCCGCGCACGCCGACCGTCCCCTCCGGGGCGTCCTCGCCCGCGGGCAGCGCGACGACGATCTCCTCGATGCCCGCGGCGCGCAGGGCGTCCAGGCTCCACTCCAGCATCGGACGGCCGCCCAGCGTGGCGAAC
>DATLOP010000283.1:0-6884 GCA_035536255.1 Solirubrobacteraceae bacterium | reverse complement strand
GCGCCGTGACGCCGTCCCCGTCGTCACGCTGAACCGTCCCGACGCCCGCAACGCCGTCAACGGCGCCCTGGCCCAGGGGATCGCCGACGCGCTGGACGAGCTCGACGGCGAGGACGCCCTGCGCGTCGGCGTCCTCACCGGGGCCGGCAAGGGGTTCTCCTCGGGCATGGACCTGAAGGCGTTCGTGGCCGGCGAGCGGCCCTACGTCGAGGACCGCGGGTTCGCCGGCATCACCCAGCGCGGCGCGCGCAAGCCGGTGATCGCGGCCGTCGAGGGCTTCGCCGTGGCCGGCGGGTTCGAGATCGTGCTGTCCTGCGACCTGATCGTGGCCGCGCGCGGCGCGCGGCTGGGGATCCCCGAGGTCAAGCGCTCGCTGGTCGCGGCGGCCGGCGCGCTGTTCCGCCTGCCCCGGCGCATCCCCTACCACCTGGCGATGGAGCTGGCCCTGACCGGCGACCCGATCGACGCCGAGCGCGCGCACGAGCTCGGGCTGGTCAACCGCCTGGCCGAGCCCGGCGCGGCGCTGGACACGGCGCTGGAGCTGGCGGCGCAGATCGTCAAGAACGGGCCGCTCGCGCTGGACGCCTCCAAGCAGATCGTCCAGAGCGCCCTGGACTGGACCGAGGCCGAGGCGTGGGAGAAGCAGGGCGCCATCGCCGGCCCGGTGATGGTGTCGCAGGACGCCCGCGAGGGCGCCACCGCGTTCGCCGAGAAGCGCGACCCGGTCTGGAAGGGTCGCTAGCCCTCCCTCGAACCGCTTCTCCCTCGCTCAGCCCGTTCCGGGTCGCGCAGACCCTTCTGCATCCAGCCGTCGGCATCGATGATCTCCTGCTGGATGGATGGCTCTTGCAGGGGATCCGGCTCCGGCTGGCTCTCGGGCGGCTGAGACTCGGGCTCTTCTTCTTCTCTCACTTGGCCGTCCTCCACTCTGGGTGATGCTGCGGCGACTTGTCCCGGCTCTCCCGATTATCCCCCGTTAGCACCCCAGCCGCCAACAGCACCAACGCCAATCCCACGCAGAGTTCGGCTGCTTGAACGCCACGGGTCTTGAATGCGATGCCCCGCTCGTTGAAGTCGACGGACCGCACTATCGAAGCCGCGACGAGCAGGTGAGGATCGGGGTCGCCGCGACGGCTCCAGCGCATCAACGATGCGAGTCTCGGATTCGCCTTGAACGATCGCGGCCAGAGGACGAAGCCGAGAAACAACACGGCCAGCGCGAGGAGCCCAGCCGCGCTCGCAAGCGGCCATCTTCCAAGATCATCCCTCGCGATCAACAGGGCGAGCGCGACTCCGACGAACCCAAGCAGCGTCGCGGCCTTTCCGTCGAGCCCGTCGATCTGCGTCTGCTGGGACGCCTGACGCTCACGAGCGACGTCGGAAGCGAGCTGCATATCCCGGGGCGGACTCATCGCCCTGGGAAAGCCCTTGGCACGGGCAGATTCGCCCCGCCGACGTAACGCTCCTAGCCCTCCTCGCCCCACGCGGTGACGACGAGCGAGCGCCCGCTCGCACGGTCGCGGTGCTCGCACAGGTAGATCCCCTGCCACGTGCCGAGCGCCGGGCGTCCGTCCGATACCGGGAAGGACACGGAGGGCCCGAGCAGCGACGCCTTGACGTGGGCCGGCATGTCGTCGGGCCCCTCCAGCGTGTGGACGAAGGGGTCCCACCCGTCGGGGACGGCGTGGGTGAACCACGTCTCGAAGTCGCGGCGCACGTCGGGCGACGCGTTCTCGTTGAGCGTCAGCGACGCCGAGGTGTGGCGGACGAACACGTGCACGATCCCCACCCGCAGCCCGCTCAGCTCGGGCACGGCCTCCAGCACCTCCCCGGTGACCAGGTGGAACCCGCGCGGCCGCGGGTCCAGGGTCAGCTCGCGCTGCAGCCACGTCACCCCGGGATCCTCACACGGCGCAGGTCCACGCGCGCGCCGCGGAACGGGACGCCCTCCGCCTCCAGCCGCACCCGCTGGCGCTCGCCCTTGGCCAGCGAGCCGTCCGCGCGCACGACGCGCCACCACGGCAGCGCGTCGTCGTGGACCTCGGACAGCACCGCGCCGGTGAACCGCGGCGCGCCCGGCGACAGGTCGCCGTAGGTCCGCACGAACCCCGGCGGGATCGCGCGGATCGCCGCCAGGACGCGCTGAGCTCGGAGGTTCTGTGCATCCACGCGAGAGACGCAACATACGCGGGGCGTACCTGCGCGCCGTACCTCCTAGCGTCCCTGCCGTGACCCAAACCATCGAGGAGCTCGCCTACGACCTCTCGCGTGCGGCCGTCGCCGACCAGAAGACGCGAGCGAACGAGTTCCGGACGCGCACCGGCACGCTGCTCGCGGCGGCTGCGGTCACGGCGTCGTTTTTCGGCGCGCAAGCCGTCGCCGCGCACGAACTCGACACCGCGGGGCTGCTCGCGCTCGTCGCCTACCTGTGCAGCGTCGCTGCCGGGCTCATCGTGCTGCTGCCACGTCGGCTCGTCGTCGAGTTCCGGGGGACCGTCCTGCTCGCATCGGCCAGGCGGACGGAGGCGGACCTGAGCGAGGTCTACGCGGCGGCGACCGAGTGGCTCGAGAGCTTTCACCAGCGCAACCGCTACACGCTCGTGTCCCTCGAGCGCTGGTACACGACCGCCCTCATGGCGCTTGGCGCCGAGATCGTGCTCTGGACGGCCAGCGTCGTTGATACTCTTTGGTAGCGATGACTGAGCCTCCGCCCACACTCCCCGAACGTCCGGAGCGACCCGAGACCACGGAGCGCCCGCCGAACAAGATGCCCAAGGAGCCCCCGCCCGGGTTCGGGGTCCCCGAGAAGCCTGGAAGCATCCCCGGCGACGACCGCCTGTAGCGCGCCCTACCGGGCGCCGGGCGCAGTCTGGGGGAACATCGACACCGGGATCGACAGGTTCAGGGCCGTCGAGATGATCCGGTTCTGCTCGCCGATGTGGGCCGCGGGGTAGCCCTCGCCCGGCGACGCGCGCTCGGGGCGCCCGACGTAGCCGAAGGCCAGGTGCTCGGGGAGGATCTGCATCAGCCGCGGGGACATGTAGGCGCGCGCGCCCATGTTGCGCGGCTCCTCCTGGACCCACACGACCTCCTCGAGGTTGGGGTAGGTCTCCACGAGCTCCAGGATCTGGCCCTGCGGGAACGGGTAGAGCAGCTCGACCCGGCCCACGGCCAGCCCCTCGTTGCCGTCTCGCGCCGGCGAGCCGACCAGGTCGTAGTAGATCTTGCCGGTGCACAGCAGCAGCCGCCGGACCTTGTCGACGTCCACCCGCGGCTCGCCCAGCACGGGGTAGAACTGGGTGTCGGACAGGTGCTCGATCCGGTTGGTCGCCTGGGGCAGGCGCAGCAGCGACTTCGGGGTCATGACGACCAGCGGGCGCTGCTTGGCGATCCGGGCCTGGCGGCGCAGCAGGTGGAAGTACTGGGCCGGCGTGGTCAGGTTGGCCACCCGGATGTTGCCCTCCGCGGCCAGGGTGAGGAAGCGCTCCAGGCGGGCGCTGGAGTGCTCGGGGCCCGAGCCCTCGTAGCCGTGGGGCAGCAGCAGGGTGAGGCGCGTCGTCTGCCCCCACTTGGCCAGCCCGGACACGATGAACTGGTCGATGATCACCTGCGCGCTGTTGGCGAAGTCGCCGAACTGCGCCTCCCACAGCACAAGCGTCTCGGGCGCCTCGGCCGAGTAGCCGTACTCGAAGCCCAGGCAGGCGATCTCGCTCAGCGGCGAGTTGTGGATCTCGATCGGCGCCAGCGCGCCCGGCAGCTCCTGGATCGGCGAGAAGCGCTGGTGGGTCTTGTAGTCGTGCAGGACCATGTGGCGCTGGGAGAACGTCCCGCGCTCGGTGTCCTGCCCGGTGAGCCGGATCGGGGTGCCCTCGGTGAGCAGCGAGGCGAAGGCCAGCGACTCGGCGTGGGACCAGTCGATCCCGCCCTCCTCGCCCAGCGCCTCGCGACGGCGCTCCAGCTGCTTGGCCAGCTTGGGGTGAATCGTGAAGCCGTCGGGCACGGCCAGCAGCTCGTCGTTGAGCGAGCGCAGGCGGTCGGCCGACACGGCCGTGGCGACCTCCGGCGAGGGGGAGCGGTCCAGCTCGTACTGGCCGGTCGTGTGCTCGACCTCCTGGGAGGCCTCGATCGTGTGCTTGAGCTCCTGGTGCAGCTCGGTGAGCCGGCCCCACACCTCCTGGTCCAGCGCGTCGGCCTCCTCCTTGGCCACCGTGCCTTCGTCGATCAGCCGCTTGGAGAAGCGCTCGCGCACGCGCGGGTGGCCCTTGATCTTGGCGTACATCGCGGGCTGCGTGTAGGCGGGCTCGTCGGCCTCGTTGTGGCCGTAGCGCCGGTAGCCGATGAGGTCGATGACGATGTCGCGGCCGAATTCCTGGCGGTAGGCGAAGGCCAGCCGGACAGCCGAGATGCACGCGGCCACGTCGTCGGCGTTCACGTGGACGATCGGGACGTCGAAGCCCTTGGCCAGGTCCGAGGCCCACCGGGTGGAGCGGCCCTCGCGCGGGTTCGTGGTGAACCCGACCTGGTTGTTCTGGATCAGGTGGACGGTGCCGCCGACGGCGTAGCCCTCGATCGACTGCAGGTTCAGCGTCTCGGCGACCACGCCCTGGCCGGGGAAGGCGGCGTCGCCGTGCAGGACGATCGGGATCGCGGCGTTGGAGTCGCGGTGCGGGTGGGGTCCCGAGCGGGTGGTCTGGGCCGCGCGCGCCGCGCCGGTCACCACCGGGTCGACGAACTCCAGGTGGGACGGGTTGCTCTCCAGCACCACCTTGACCGAGTCCCCGTCGGGCAGCTGGTAGGAGCCCTCGGCGCCGTGGTGGTACTTGACGTCGCCGGTCCCGCCCTGGGGCAGCGTGGTCACGGCCTCCAGCGTCGAGGCGCCCTCGAACTCGGCGAAGATCGTGTCGTAGGGCCGTCCCAGGTTGTGGGCCAGGACGTTGAGCCGGCCGCGGTGCGCCATGCCGATCACGACCTCGCGCGCCCCCTGGGAGGCGGAGAGCTGGATCAGCTCGTCGAGCATCGGGACGGTCATGTCCAGCCCCTCGACCGAGAATTGCTTCTGGCCCAGATAGGCCTTGTGCATGAAGCGCTCGAGCGCGTCGACCTCGGTCAGGCGCTTGAGCAGCGCCTTCTTCTCGTCGTTGGTCAGCGGCTTGCGGAACGTGCCGGACTCGATCTTCTCCCGCAGCCACACGCGCTGGCGGTGCGAGGAGATGTGCTCGATCTCGTACGCGATCGGGCCGCAGTACGTCTCGCTCAGGTGCGGGAGGGCGTCGGCCAGCGTCGCGCCGGGGACGTACATGCGCAGGATCGAGGCCGGGATCTTGGCCATCAGCTCGGGCGTGAGGCCGAGCGGCTCGGGATCCAGCGCCGGGTCGCCCTTGGGATCGGAGCCCAGCGGGTCCAGCCGGGCGGCCAGGTGCCCGTGGGTCCGGTGCGCCTTGAGCAGCGACGTGGCGGCCTGGACCGCCTGGAGCATCTCCTCGTCGGGCGCCCCGGCGGGGGCGGCATCGCGCGCGGCGGCCGCCGCGGCGGCGGGGGCCGGGGGCGAGGGCACGGGGCCGAGCTCGAGGCCGAGCGCGTCGAAGACCTCCTCGTAGAAGCCGTGCTCGCCCTGGAGGTACTCCTCGACCACCTTGAGGAAGCGGCCGGACTCCGCCCCCTGGATGATCCGGTGGTCGTAGGTGGAGGTCATCGTCATGACCTTCTCGGCGCCGATCATGTCCCCGATCTCGCCCAGGCCGATGGGATAGGCGATCGAGCCGGTGGCGACGATCGTCCCCTGGCCGGGCATGAGGCGGGGCACGCTGGCCACCGTCCCGATGCCGCCGGGGTTGGTCAGGGAGACGTTGGCGCCGGCCAGGTCGTCGGCGGTGAGCTGGTTGTCGCGCGCGCGGGCGATGAGGTCGTTGAACGCGTCCAGGAACCCCTCGAACCCGATCGCGCCGGCGTTGCGGATCACCGGGACCATCAGCGTGCGCGAGCCGTCCTTCTTCTCGACGTCCACGGCGATGCCGAGGTTGACCGCGCCGTCGTCCACCCGGTGCGGCTTGCCGTCGCGCTCCTCGAAGTGGTGGGCCATGACCGGCATCTCCTCGGTCGCGGCCTTGGCGATCGCGTAGGCGATGAGGTGGGTGAACGAGACCTTGCGGCCCGCCGCCTTGAGCTCCTTGCGCCGGGCGTCCATCGTGGTCACGGTGATCGTGCGGAACGAGGTCGCGGTGGGGATCGAGCGGCTCTCGTCCATGTAGCGCGCGAGCATGGCCGCGCCGCCCTTGAGCGCCTCGGCCCGCGCCTCGCGCGGCGCGACCGCGGTCTTGGCGCGCCCGCCGTTGCCCTCGGCGGCGGCCAGGACGTCGGCCTTGGAGATGCGTCCGCCCGGCCCCGTGCCCTCGAGGTCGGAGAGGTCGACGCCGTGCTCGGCGGCCACCCGGCGGGCCACGGGGGTGGCGGGGCCCCCGTTGCCGGGGTCCGGCGTCTGCGCCGGAGCGGCCTCGCCCGGGGTGGCCTCGCCGGAAGCGGCCTCGCCGGAAGCGGCCTCGCCGGAGGGCGCCTCGGGGGCCGGGGCGGAAGCCGCTTCGCCCGCACCGGCCTCCATCCGCGCGATGACCTCCCCCACGCCGACGGTCGCGCCCTCCTCGGCGAGGATCTCGGTCAGCGTCCCGGACGCGGGCGCCGGGAGCTCGACGTCGACCTTGTCGGTCGAGATCTCCACGATCGTCTCGTCGGCGGACACGGCGTCGCCTGGGGCCTTGTGCCACTCGAGGATCGTGCCCTCGGTGACCGACTCGCCGGCCTGGGGGGTGACGATGCCCAGGACCTTGCCGGTGCCGGTGGCGCCGTCGCCCTCGCCCTCGTCCGAGCCGGCCACCTGGTCGGCCTCCTCG
>DATLOP010000282.1:0-2153 GCA_035536255.1 Solirubrobacteraceae bacterium | reverse complement strand
GGACGGCGAGATCGTGATCGCGGGACCCGGCGGCCTCGACTTCGAGGCCCTGCTCCTCCGCATCCACCCGGCGGCATCCCGCGTGAAGCTTCTGGCCGAGCAGACGCCGGCCTCCTTCGTGGCCTGGGACCTCCTGGCGCTGGGAGACGAGGACCTGCGCGAGGCCCCGCTCGCGGTTCGGCGCGCCCGGCTCGAGAAGGAGCTCGCCCGCTCGGAGCCGCCGGTGCACCTCTCGCCCGCGACACGGGATCGCGCCATGGCCGAGGACTGGTTCCGCCGCTTCGAGGGGGCCGGGCTCGACGGCGTCATGGCCAAGCGCCTGGACGGGACCTACCGCGCCGGCGAGCGCACGATGATCAAGGTCAAGCACACGCGCACCGCGGACTGCGTGGTCGCCGGCCTGCGCTGGCACAAGAACGGCGCGGGCACGATGGTCGGCTCGCTCCTGCTGGGTCTGTACGACGACGGCGGCACCCTGCATCACGTCGGCGTTGCCGCGGCGTTCACCAACGCCATGCGCGCCCAGCTCGTCGCCGACCTGGCGCCGCTGCGGGAGAACGCGCTCGAAGGCCATCCCTGGCGCGGCTGGGCTGAGGCGCAGGAGGACGCGAACGCGAAGGGGCAGCGGCTGCCCGGTGCGACGAGCCGCTGGAACCGCGGCAAGGACCTGAGCTGGCAGCCGCTGCGTCCCGAGCGCGTGTGCGAGGTCGCTTACGACCACATGCAGGGGACGCGCTTCCGGCACGCCGCCCACCTGGTGCGCTGGCGTCCCGACAAGGCGCCCCGGGAGTGCCGCTACGACCAGCTGGAGGTCACGCCGGCCTACGAGCTGGAGCGCGTCTTCGGCGCGCGCGACAGCCGCAGTCCCCGCGGAGGAGGCCGCCAGCCGCCCCACGGGTCGTAATCGGGATCGGGCGGCTCCTCGGCCGGGCGTTGATCCTCGGGTACGTGGCGCAGGTTGACGCGGATCCGCGTCCACGTGCTGGAGCGGCCCCGCATCGCGTCCACGAGAACGTCGTCCACCTCGAGCAGGGCCGCCGCCTCGGGATGCCTCGCCTTCCACCGCTCGAGGCCGGCGAGGGCCTCTTCCTTGTGCTTTGCGTTCGCCACGGTCCGCAACGGCTGGGTCGGGGTGCGCCGGCCGCTCCCTGTCTTCGGCGCGCTCGCGCCTTTCCTTCGTGACGGCGCGACGCGGGCGGGCTCGTCCCTCTGCTTCTTGTAGTGCGGCGGCCAGGGCGCATCGCCCTGTCCCGCGGCCTCCTGCGCGGAGGACAGCGCGAGCAGCTTCTCGAGGGAGCCCGGCGCGTCATCGATGCCCGCCGACGCGTCGCCGCGCTCGGCCATGCGCTGCGGCGCGGTGACCAGTGTGAACGCCGCCGGATCGCAGGCCGGGACCTCGTCCCATTCCAGCGGCATCGAAACGCGCGCGTCGGGAGTCGGGCGGACGGACCACGCCGATGCGACCGTGCGGTCCTTGGCGTTCTGGTTGTAGTCGAGGAAAACGCCGTGGCGTTCCTCTTTCCACCACTTGCTCGTCGCCTGCTCGGGCGCGCGCCGCTCCACCTCGCGCGCGAGAGCCAGCGCCGCCCGGCGCACCTGGTCGAAGCTCCAGCGCGGCGCGATCCGCACGTTGACGTGCATGCCGCGCGATCCCGACGTCTTCGGCCAGCCCCTCAGGCCGTGCTCCTCCAGCACGTCCCGCACGATCATCGCGACCCGCCGGACGTCGTCCCAGCTCACCCCCGGCCCCGGGTCGAGATCCACGCGGAGCTCATCGGGATGCTCGAGATCGTCGGCGCGCACGGGGTGGGGGTTCAGATCGATGCAGCCGAGGTTGACGATCCACAGAAGCTGGGCCCCGTCGCGCACGACGATCTCCCGGGCCGTCCGCCCCGACGGGAAGCGCAGCTCGACGGTCTCGACCCAGTCGGGGTGCTGCTCCGGCGCCCGCTTCTGAAAAAAGGGCTCGTTGTCCGCGCCATTCACGTAGCGTTTGAGGACGATCGGCCGTCCGGCGATGCCTCGGAGCGCCCCCTCCGCGACCGCCGCGTAGTACTTCGCCAGGTCGAGCTTCGTGTGGCCCGCCTGAGGAAAGAACACCTTCTGCGGGTTGGTGATCAGGACCTCGTGGCCCCCCGCTTCCAGGGCGGCCG
>DATLOP010000281.1:0-7727 GCA_035536255.1 Solirubrobacteraceae bacterium | reverse complement strand
GGCGCAACGGCGCGCCCAGCCAGCGCGAGTCCTTGGCCGTCCGGCGCAGGGCGGCCCGCAGCCGCGCCCGGCGCTCGCGCGCCTGCGAGCGCGGGACGCCCAGGACGGCGAACGCGCACTCCAGATCGGCCTCGTACACGGGCCCGCCGGCCCGCCGCTCGACGTCGAGGATGAAGTAGGGGTCGTCGCCCGGCGCGACGAGCAGCTTGGGCGCGACCTGGTGGGCGCCGTGGAAGCGCACGCCGGCGAAGTCCTGCGGGGACTCGAGCAGCACCTCCACCGGCTCCTTGCGACCGTGCACGCGGCAGCGCAGGCGGACCCAGTCCAGGCGGATCACGCTGGGCTGCTTGGCCGGGTCCAGCCGGACGCGCTTGACGAAGTCGCCGCGGATCATCGCGCGGGCGAAGGACAGGCCGCGGCGGTTGCGCCGCACCTTGATCGACAGCTTGGTCTCCTCGGCGAAGCCCCAGCCGACGTCCGGGTAGACCTCGAAGCGGCCGGTCTCGAGGTCGGGGCCGAACGCCTCCCACGACAGCTGGCCGGTGGCCACCGCCGCCGCGGCGCGCGACAGGTGCTCGTCGTGCAGCGCGGCCAGGCCGAACGGCCAGTACAGCTGGGTCATCGGGATGTCGATCAGCGTGCGCGGGTCCAGGTGGGGCAGCGCCTTGACGGTGGGGCCGGTGGCGATGGCGTCCACGCGGTCCGAGCCGAAGTTCTCGTCGTGCAGCCAGGCGCCGAACAGCGCCGCCTCGTCGGGCGTGGGCGCCACGACGGCGCGCACGAGCGTGGCCAGCAGCCGCTCGCGCGGGCAGCGCCACAGCGGCTCCAGCGTCGCGGGCAGCGCGCGCCGGTAGCGACTCCACTCGCGCTGGAAGGCGAGGATCCCCGACTGCACGGCCGCCCGCTGGACCCCCTGGAAGGCGAACTCCTCGGGCGCTTCGGCCAGGACGGGCTGGAGCTCCTCGGTGATGGAGACCTGCGAGCCGTGGTCGGGCATGCACAGCTGCTCGAGCACCTCGGGGCTGCGCATGACCGCCAGCACCTCGTCCTCGGGCAGGCCGAAGGAGGCCAGGAACCCGTGCGACTCCACGCCGTCCAGCGCGCGCTGCGCCGCCTTCTCCCCGGTGACCAGGTACAGGCCGACGGTGCGGCACGGCACCTGCGCCTCGCGCAGCAGGCGCTGGGCCATCGACTGGATCGTGGCGCCCCAGCCCAGGTCGACCAGCAGCAGCGTCTCCTCGCCGGGCGGGCGCACCGACTCCAGGTAGCGCAGGATGCGCCGGCGCAGCTCCTGCGCGTGCGCCACCACCGCCATGCGCAGGTCGGGCCCGTAGACGATCGCGTCGATCACCTCGTCCCCGAAGCCGGCGTCGTCCAGCCAGCGGTCGGCGTCGCGCCCCAGCTCGCCGAAGGCCTCCAGCGGCGCCCCCACCGTCCCGGCGAACTCGCGCAGCGTGGGCAGGCGCCGGCGCTCGAACAGCGCCTCGAGCTCCTCGCGGGTGCCCTCGACGATGTTCGCGCGCGCGCACACCTGGCGCGAGAGCCACAGCGGCTCGGCCGTCACCGCCGAGTCGCAGGCCGGCGCGGCGGCGTTGACCAGGCGCGAGAGCAGCTCGCCCTCGCGCATGAGGCAGAACGCCTTGGAGACCTCCTCGCGCTCGGCGCGGGCGTGGACCCACTCGGCGAACGCGGTGAAGGCGGGCCCCAGGCTGGCCGCGCCGTACTCCCAGAACGCGCGCAGGCCCTCGGGCTGGCGCGCGCGCTCGGCGCGGCCCAGGACCTTCCCGCGCAGCGCGGCCAGGCCGTTCTCGCCGTGGGCGTGGTGCGGCGGGACGTGGGCGTAGGGCGCCTCGCGCTGCATGATCCGGTCCAGCGCGGGCGGGCGGCGCTCGAAGTAGACCGTCCGCATTCCCAGCCGGCGGGCCGGGACCACGTCGGCGTCGTGGTTGTCGCCGACGTGCACGACCTCCTCGGGCCGGCAGCCCAGCGTCTCCAGCACGACCGAGAACAGGCCCTCGCCCTTCCCGGTCCCGTGGGCGCTGGAGGCGAACACGCGATCGAAGCGCGCGCCGGCCAGGGGGCCGCGGGCCAGCATGACTCGCAGCTGGCGCTCGGAGAAGTAGGTGTCCGAGACGGCGACGACGGTCCGCCCCTCGGCGCGCGCCACGCCGATCAGCTCGGCCACGTCGAGGTCGGGGACGAGCAGGTCGCGCTCGAGCTCGCACTCCAGCTCGGCCAGCTCGCCCGCGGGCACGTCGCGCGTCAGCAGCGCGCGGGGCAGGCGGCCGTGGATCGCGTCCAGGGTGACCTCGCGCCCCCCGCCGCCGGCCAGCGCGTCCTCGCGGGCGCGCTTCTCGGCCGCCTGGCGCAGCGCGCCGAACTCGGCGTCGGTCACGCCGTCGGCCAGCAGGCCGCGTTCGCGCAGCCGCCCGGCCAGCAGCAGGAAGGCGTCGACCGGCTCGGCCACGCGCCGCCACAGCACCGTGTCGAACACGTCCAGCGACAGGACGGAGACCTCGCCCGAGCGGACGAGCCGGAACGCCTCGGCCAGCCGCGCGTCGGCGTCCGGTGACAACGTGGCGACGGCGTCGGCCGCCGCCTGCTCGCTTCGCGGCTCCATGGTCAGCGCGACGCAGTCTCGACCAGGAGCCGGTCGGGTCGCTCGGTTTCGCGGGGCTCCGGGGCCGGGCCGCGCTCCGGGGCCGCGGCCGCCGCGGCCGCCCACAGCACCGCGACCCACGTCACGGCGGCCAGCGCGACGTGGACCCACACGATCTCGGCGGGCAGCTCGAGCGCGTACTGCAGCGTCCCCACCGCGCCCTGGGCGGCGAGCAGCCCGGCCAGCCACGTGACCGCGCGCAGGGTCTGCGGGTCGGGCCGGCGGCGCCACAGCACCAGCCACACCGCCACCGTGGCCACCCCCATGACGAAGGCCAGGCGGGCGTGCTGGTGGATCGCCCAGTCCAGCGTTCCCGCGCCCTTGAGCTCCAGGCGGTTGATCTCGTCGCCTGTCCCCGCCCCGCCGGCGTGCGGGCCGGCGGCCGTGGCCGCCGTGCCGGCGACGATCGTCAGCGCCCCGAGCGGGAGCAGCGACCACACCGACCATGCGCTCACGCGGTCGCGCACCGGGCCGCGCTCGCCCGGCTCGTACGTGGCGCGCCAGGCCAGCGCGACGGCGGCGACGAGCATGACCATGGCCAGGACGAAATGGGCCATGACGAACCCCGGCGCGAGGTGATGGCGCACGGTGAACCCGCCCAGCACGGCCTGGGCGAGGACGCCCAGCGGCAGCAGCGCCGACAGGCGGAACAGGTCGCGCCGGAAGGGCCGGCGCACCCAGGCCCCGGCGAAGGCGGCGAGGGCGGCCAGGCCCACCATCGCGGACAGGATCCGGTTGCCGTACTCGATGACGGCGTGGGTCTCCAGCGGCGCGATCGCCTTGCCGTAGCACTTGGGCCAGTCCGGGCAGCCCAGACCGGACCCCGTCAGCCTGACGGCCGCGCCCGTGAGGACGATGGCCGCCAGCGCGAAGAGGGCCACTCGGGCCACGCGGCGGTAGGCGCGCGGCGAGATGGCGAGGCGCTCGCGCATGCGAGGGCCCAATGCTACGTACTCTTCCGCGCATGTCCCAGCGCTACGCCGCGGTGGACGTGACAGGCGTCTCCAAGACCTTCCACGTCCCCCGCCAGCACGTGATGACGCTCAAGGAGCGGGCCCTGCACCCGTTCCGGCGCGTCGAGGTCGACGAGCTGCACGCGCTGGAGCCGCTGGACTTCCAGGTGCTTTCCGGCGAGTTCTTCGGGATCGTCGGACGCAACGGGTCCGGCAAGTCCACGCTGCTGAAGTGCCTGGCCGGCGTCTACCGGGCCGACACCGGGCGCATCCGGATCGCCGGCCGCCTGACCCCGTTCATCGAGCTGGGCGTGGGCTTCAACGCCGAGCTGACCGCGCTGGACAACGTGATCATCAACGGGGTGATGATGGGCCTCACGCCCGCTGAGGCCCGGGCGCGCTTCGACGACGTGATCGCCTTCGCCGAGCTGGAGGACTTCCTCGACCTCAAGCTCAAGAACTACTCGTCGGGCATGCAGGTGCGCCTGGCCTTCTCGCTGATGGTCCAGTCCGACGCCGACGTGCTGCTCATCGACGAGGTGCTGGCCGTGGGCGACGCCGCCTTCCAGCAGAAGTGCTTCAACGAGTTCCGCCGCCTGCGCCAGGAGGGGCGCACGATCGTCCTGGTCACCCACGACATGGGGACCATCGAGCGCTTCTGCCACCGCGCGATGCTGCTCGAGCGCGGGCGGCTGGAGGTCATCGGCGCGCCCGGCGAGATCGGCGCGCGCTACATGGAGCTGAACTTCCAGCACCAGCGCGGGGCCGCCGGAGCGGAGCCGTCGCGCCAGGTGGCCTCGGTGGCCGGCGCCTGGATCGAGACCGCCGACGGGCGCGCCCTGGACGCCGCCACCCACGGTGAGCCCTTCACCATCCACGTCGCCCTGGACGCGCACGAGGCGGTGGACCGGCCCGAGGTCCACGTCCAGCTGACCAACGACGACGGGGTGCGGGTCTTCGGAACGACGACGCAGGGCGTGGCCGGCACCGAGGCGCCGCTGGAGCCCGGCGAGCGGATGGAGGTGCGCGTGCGGATGGAGAACCCGCTGGGCGAGGGGCGCTACTACGTCGACGTCGGCGTGCACCGCGCGGGCGGCGGCATGCTGGCCTACGAGGGCCGCGCGCGCGAGTTCATCGTGCACAGCGCGCCCGAGAACGCCGGCCTGGTGACGATCCCCCACCAGGTCGAGGTCGAGCGCGCGGAGCGCTCCACGGGGGTTCCGCGATGAGCACCGTCCCCGTGGCGCCGGACGCCGTCGAGATGCGCGGGCCCTCCGCCTTCGGCGGCGGCTGGCGGCGCTTCCTGAACCTGACCTGGATCATCGGCCTGACCGAGTACCGCCTGACGTACTTCGGCTCGGTGCTGGGCTACCTGTGGTCGTTGATGCGCCCGCTGATGCTGTTCGGCGTGCTCTACGTCGTGTTCAGCCAGATCGTCAAGTTCGGCGGCGACATCCCCAATTATCCGGTCCTGCTGCTGTTCAACATCGTGCTGTTCAACTTCTTCCAGGACGCGACGCAGCGGGCGGTGACCGCGGTCGTGGACTCCGAGGGGCTGGTGCGCAAGATGCACTTCCCGCGGCTGGTGATCCCGCTGTCCACCGTGCTCACCGGCGCGCTGAACCTGGTGCTCAGCCTGGTCGCGGTGTTCGTGTTCCTGGTCGCCTACGGGGTGGAGCCGACCGCCACCTGGCTGCTGCTGCCGGCGATCCTGGTCCCGCTGGCCATGCTCACGGCCGGGGTGGCGATGATCGTCTCCGCCATGTACGTGCGCTTCCGCGACGTGGCGCCGATCTGGTTCGTGCTCTCGACGGTGCTGTTCTACGGGTCGCCGGTGCTCTACGCGATCGACACCGTGCCCGAGTCCTACCAGCGCTACGTCCTGATGAACCCGATCGCGATGATGCTGGAGCAGGGGCGCAAGTGGATCGTGGACCCGAGCGCGCGCGGCGCCGTCGAGGCGATCGGCGGCTGGGAGTGGGCGATGGTGCCGCTGGCCATCTTCCTCGGGCTGTGCGCGCTGGGCATCTGGCTGTTCGACCGCGAGGCGCCGGTCATCGCCGAGCGGCTGTAGCGTCGCGCCAGGCGCGGCCCAGCTCGTCGTCCCAGGTTCGCTGCGTGACCGCCGCGCGCCCGCCGCGGGCCAGGCTGCGGCGCAGCTCCGGGTCCTCGACCGCGCGGGCGACCTGCTCGGCCACCAGCGCCGGGAGCGGGTCGGCGAGCAGCGCGGTCTCCTCGTGGCGCAGCAGCCACGCGGTGTGCGGGTTGCGGTTGCTGACCGTGGCCATCCCGCTGGCCATGAACTCCAGCGGCTGGTAGGAGGGGTGGCGGGTGAGCATGAAGACCAGGCCGACGTCGCACGATCGGTACAGCCGCGCCACGGCGTCGAGGTCCTCGAGCATCCCGAGGTTGTCCAGCAGGTCGGCGGCGCCGAACTGCCCGGGGCTCCAGTCCTCCCCCGCGCTGACGATCTCCACGCGATCGCCGAAGCGCGCCTTGACGCGGCGCAGCGCGGCGAGCCCGAGGCCGAACGCGTTGCGCGCGGTGCGCGGGCGCCCGTAGAAGAAGATCCGCACCGGCGCCGCCGGGTCGCGCGGAGCGTCCGGCGGGTGGAAGCGCTCCCCGTCCACCGCGGGCGTGAAGGCGCTCGCCGGGTTGCCCGCCTCGCGCCAGGACTCGGCCAGGCCCGGGGAGTTGACCAGGCCGGGTATGCCCAGCCGCGCCACCTCCTCGAGCAGGGCGCGGCCCGACCCGGCGGGATGGAAGTCCGGCTCCCAGTCCTGGACCAGCATCAGCTTGGTGCGCACGTCGTTGAAGCGCACCAGGTGGAAGGCGCTCTCCCAGGTGGTGGCGATGGCGGCGTCGGCCGGGCCGGGCGGCGCGCCCCCGGCCGTGAAGCCGGCGCCGGCCAGCGCCGGGAAGGCCGCGGCGGCCTTGGCCGGCAGGTCGCCGGGCCGGTCGCGGTCGTAGACGTGGAAGCGGTTCTCGATGCCGTGGCGGCGCGCCACCAGGTCGGCCAGGCGCAGCGCCGTGTGCACGCCGCCGCCGGTCACCAGGTGGAAGAAGGGGACGAACCACTGAAGCGACGCGCCGTCGGGCACCGCGGTCCGGCGCGCGACGACCGCGGCGTGGGCGGCCAGGTCGTCCGGCGTCAGGTCGACGGCCGGGTCGAGCGCGAGGCGCTCGGAGGCGCTCAGCTCGAGGTCGTCGTCGGCGCGGTTGCGCCGCCGACGGCGCGCGCGGAAGAACGCGTAGCCCACCTCGGTCGGGCCCTGGCGCAGGGTCTGGCGGATGTGGCGGGCGCGCTTGCTCACAGAGGTTGCCTCACCGAGCAGTCTGTCCCCTCCAGCGTGAGGTTCGGGTTGTAGAAGGGGTCCCCCAGGGCCAGGAAGTCTCCGTAGCGCTGCACGCTGCGCTCCACATCGGCCTCGCGCACGTCGGCCGGGTCGCGGGTCGCCGACTCGTCGTGCACGGCGCTGACGTGGGGCACGCACAGCGAGCGCCAGCCGCGCTCGGTCAGGCGCAGCCCGAGGTCGACGTCGTTGCCGCCCACCACCAGGCGCTCGTCGAACCCGCCCACGGCGTGGAACTTGCGCCGCTCCACGACCAGGCAGGCCGCGGTGACGGCCAGCCAGTTGCGCACGCCGTCGCACGCCGCGCCGAGCGGGGTGCGCGCGTCGGGGCGCAGCCCGGCGAACGGGTGCCCGGCCGTCCCGTGCAGCCCGATCGCCGCGCCCGCGTGCTGCACCCGGCCGTCCGCCCGGGTCAGCAGCGGCCCGACCGCGCCCACCTCCGCCCGCTGGGCGTGGGCCAGGACCGGCTCCAGCCACCCCGGCTCGACCGCCGCCACGTCGTTGTTGACCAGGGCCAGCACGTCGGCGTCGGACTCGGCGGCGGCGGCGTTGTTGAGCGCCGAGAAGTTGAAGGGTCGCGGGTCGCGGCGCACGGTCACGCGCGGGTCGCGGGCCAGGCGGTCGAGGCGGTCGGCGGTGGCGGGCTCGACGCTGCCGTTGTCGACCAAGCGCAGCGTCAGGCGCTCGTAGGCCGTGCCCTCGAGCAGCGAGCGGGCGCAGCGCTCCAGCAGCTCGGGCCGGTCGCGGAAGCAGACGATCACC
>DATLOP010000280.1:0-5016 GCA_035536255.1 Solirubrobacteraceae bacterium | reverse complement strand
CAGGTCTCCTCGATGATGACCGCGACGCCGCTCGTCCAGGACCCGCGGCCCACGCTCGTCGGCGAGCGCGTGAACTCGCAGGGCAGCCGCAAGGCCAAGGAGCTGCTGCTGGCCGACGACTACGACGGCCTGGTCACGGTGGCCGAGGACCAGGTCACCGGGGGCGCCCACGTGCTCGACGTGTGCGTCGCGCTGACCGAGCGCGCGGACGAGGACGAGCAGATGCGCGAGACGGTCAAGCGCATCAGCCTCACCCAGCCCGCGCCGATCCAGGTCGACTCCACCGAGCCCGAGGTCATCGAGAAGGCGCTGGAGCAGATCCCGGGCCGCGCCATCGTCAACTCGATCAACCTGGAGGCCGGGCGCGACAAGGCCGACCGCGTGGTCCCCCTTGCCGTGGCCCACGGCGCGGCCCTGATCGCCCTGACCATCGACGAGGTCGGGATGGCCAAGACGGCCGACCGCAAGGTCGAGATCGCCCAGCGGATCCGCGAGATCGCCTGCGACGACCACGGCCTGGAGCCCGAGGCGCTGATCTTCGACGCCCTGACGTTCACCCTGACCACCGGCGAGGACGAGTGGAAGCCCAGCGCGGTCGAGACGATCGAGGGCATCCGGCGCATCAAGGCCGAGCTGCCCGGGGTCAAGACGTCGCTGGGCGTGTCCAACGTCTCCTTCGGCGTCTCCCCCGGCGCCCGGGCGGTCCTGAACTCCGTCTTCCTGCACCACTGCGTCGAGGCCGGGCTGGACCTGGCCATGGTCAACCCCAACCACATCACGCCGTACCCCGAGATCCCGCAGGAGGAGCGCGACCTGGCCGACGACCTCGTGTTCAACCGCCGCGAGGACGCGCTGGAGCGCTTCATCGGCCACTTCGAGTCCAAGGGGCCCGAGGAGGAGGCCGAGGGCTCGGACCCTACTGAGGGCATGGAGCCCGAGGAGGCGCTGCACTGGCACATCCTGCGCCGCAAGAAGGACGGAGTGGAGGACTGGATCGACCGCAGCGTGGAGAAGATCGGCGCCGTTCCCACGCTCAACCAGGTCCTGCTGCCCGCCATGAAGGAGGTAGGCGACAAGTTCGGCGCCGGCGAGCTGATCCTGCCCTTCGTCCTGCAGTCGGCGGAGGTCATGAAGCGCGCGGTGGCGCGGCTGGAGAACTACCTGGACCGCATCGAGGGCCACACCAAGGGCACCGTGGTGATCGCCACGGTGTTCGGCGACGTGCACGACATCGGCAAGTCGCTCGTCAACACGATCCTCACCAACAACGGCTACACGGTCGTGGACCTGGGCAAGCAGGTCCCGATCTCCAACATCCTCGACGCGGCGCAGGAGCACGACGCCACGGCCATCGGGCTCTCCGCCCTGCTGGTCTCGACGTCCAAGCAGATGCCCGCGTGCATCGCCGAGCTGCACGAACGCGGGTTGGAGTACCCGGTGCTGATCGGCGGCGCGGCGATCAACCGCGACTTCGGCCGGCGCGTGCTCTACCCCAAGGGCAAGGAGTCCGACGAGGTCTACGAGCCCGGCGTCTTCTACTGCAAGGACGCGTTCGCCGGGCTGTCGGTGATGGACCAGCTGGTCGAGGACGAGGCCCGCGAGGCGCTGGTGGCCAAGGCCCGCGACGAGGCGCGCGCGCTGCGCGAGAAGGTCGAGGAGCCCGACGACTCCCCGCCGGTCACCGACGACTCCGTGCGCTCGCCCGCGCGCACCGACACCCCGGTCCCCTCCCCGCCCTTCTGGGGCGTGCGCGAGATCGAGGTCGACCTCGACGACGTCTTCCCCCACCTGGACCGCCACGTCCTGTTCACCCTGCACTGGGGCGGGCGCGGCATGGACCGCGCCGACAAGGCCAAGCTGATCGAGGAGGACTTCGCCCCGCGCCTGGAGCGCATGTGGCGCGAGCAGGACTACCTGCGTCCCCGCGCGGTCCTGGGCTACTTCCCCTGCAACTCCGAGGGCAACGAGCTGATCGTGTGGGACCCCGAGGCTCTTCACGGGCCGAAGGCCGAGCGACGCGAGCTGGAGCGCCTGGTCTTCCCCCGCCAGCCCAGGCACGACCGCATCGCGCTGTCGGACTTCTACCGCCCGGTCGGGTCCGGCCAGGTGGACGTCTGTGCGCTGCAGGCCGTGACCGTGGGCCCGGAGGTCACCGACCTGATGGCGAAGCTCGAGGCCGAAGGCGAGTTCGCCGAGCAGCTGTTCGTTCACGGGCTCGGCGTGCAGTCGGCCGAGGGTTTGGCCGAGTGGCTGCACGCGAGCGTGCGCCGCGACCTGGGCATCGACCCCGACCAGGGCCGGCGCTACTCCTGGGGCTACCCGGCGTGCCCGGACCAGTCCGAGCACGAGAAGGTCTTCCGCCTGCTGGGCGCCGAGTCGATCGGCCTGAAGCTCTCCGGCGGCCACGCCGTGGAGCCCGAGCAGTCGACGGTGGCCATCGTGGCCCACCACCCGCAGGCCGTCTACTTCGGGATGAAGTCGGGGAAGCTGCCCGCGGGCAAGGCGCCGGACGAGCTGATCGCCGGCACCGAGCGCGGCGGAGCGCTGCCCGAGCCCGCGCAGTGAGCGACGACCTGCGGGTCGGCATCGCGGGGTACGGGCTGGCCGGCGCCGTGTTCCACGCGCCGCTCGTCGCCGCCACGCCCGGGCTGCGGGTGGCGGCGATCGTGACCGAGAACTCGGAGCGCGCGGCGCAGGCGGCGCGTGAGCATCCGGATGCGCGGGTCGTGGGCTCGGTCGACGAGATGCTGGAGGGCGGTGTCGACGTCGTGGTCGTGGCCACCCCCAATCGCCACCACGTCCCGGTCGCGACGGCCGCCCTGGAGGCGGCGCGGCCGTCGTCGTGGACAAGCCGATGGCCGCCACGTCGCGCGACGCCCGGCGGCTGGCCGACGAGGCCGAGCGGCGCAACCTCGTGCTCACCGTGTTTCACAACCGCCGCTGGGACGGCGACTTCCTCACCGTCCGGCGGCTGCGCGACGAGGGCCGGCTGGGCGACGTGGCGCGCTTCGAGTCGCGCTTCGACCGCTGGCGCCCCGAGGTCGCGGCGGGGCGCTGGCGCGAACTCGCCGACCCGGCCGACGCCGGCGGCCTGCTGTTCGACCTGGGCAGCCACCTCGTGGACCAGGCGATCGAGCTGTTCGGCCCGCCGGCGTCGGTGTACGCCGAGGTGACGGCGCGCCGCCCCGGCGCGGCCGTGGACGACGACGTGTTCGTGGCGCTCGAGCACCCGGGCGTGCGCGCCCACCGGTGGGCCAGCGTGGTCGCCGGGGAGCCGGGGCCGCGGTTCCGCGTGCTCGGGCTGGAGGCGGCCTACGTCAAGGCGGGACTCGACCCCCAGGAGGCGGCGCTGCGCGAGGGCGCGCGGCCGGGCGACGCGGACTGGGGACGCGACGCGCGCGACGGCCGGCTCGTCGCGGGCGAGCGCTGCGAGACGGTGGAGACCGAGCGCGGCGCCTACGAGAGCTTCTACGCCGGGCTCGTGTCCAGCCTGCGCGAGGACGTGGCGCCCCCCGTGTCCCCCGGGGACGCCGTCCGGGTCGTCGAGGTCCTGGAGGCGGCGCGGCGCAGCGCCGCCGAGGCGTGCGTCGTCGTCGTGCTATAGTTGTCGGTGCAACTACTCTCCGCCGACCCCGGGAGACCCGAAATGCAGCTCGAAGGCATCCACCACGTAACCGCGATCACGGGCGACGCCGCGGGCAACGTGGACTTCTACACGCGGGTCCTGGGGCTGCGCATGGCCGCCAAGTCGGTCAACCAGGACGACCCGACCGTCTACCACCTCTTCTACTCCGACGAGCTCGGGCGCGCCGGCTCGGACATCACGTTCTTCGAGTACCCGGGCGTCCCCCCGGGGCGCGCCGGCGCCGGCATGGTCCACACGATCGTGTGGCGGGTGGGCTCGTCCGAGGCGCTGGACTTCTGGGAGGAGCGGCTGGGCGCCGAGGGCCTGGGCGTGGCCCGCGAGGGCGACCGCCTGCGCTTCGCCGACCCCGAGGGCCTGGGCCACGAGCTGGTCGTGGACGCCAGCGGCGACGACCCGCTGAGCGCCGAGCACCCCGAGGTGCCGGCCGAGCATGCGCTGCGGGGCTTCGACTCCGTGCGCGCCTACAGCGCCGCGCCCGAGCGCAGCCGCGCCCTGCTCGAGGACGTCCTGGGCGCCCGGCCGGCGGCCGACGCGACGTGGGAGCTGCGCGGCGAGCGCCGCGGCGGGACGATCGTCTACGAGCCGCCGCCCGAGCTGCCGGGCGACCCCGGCGCCGGGACCGTCCACCACGTGGCGTGGGGCACCACGGTCGCCGAGCACCCGCGCTGGCACGAGCGCGTGGCCGGGGCGGGCGTGCGCGTCACGCCGGTCATCGACCGCCACTACTTCCACTCGATCTACTTCCGCGAGCCCAGCGGCGTGCTGTTCGAGATCGCCGACGACGGCCCCGGCTTCACGGTCGACGTGCCGCTCGAGGAGCTGGGCTCCAAGGTGATCCTGCCGCCGTTCCTGGAGTCGCGGCGCGAGGAGATCGAGGCGCGGCTGACCCCGCTGCCCGATCCCAACGCGCACCGCGTCTAAGACGTGCGCAGCGGGAAGTCGTGGTAGACGAGCAGGAAGACGAGCACGGTCCCGATCAGGACGGCGATGACCAGCAGCGTCAAGGCGGTCTCGAGGATCGGGTTCTCCGGGCGGCGGTTGCGGCGGTCGACGGCCATCTACGGGCACCCCGACGAGAGCTTGACCTCCCACCAGCCGGCGAGCATGCCGAGCAGCCCGGCGCGCGGGCGCACGTGGTAGGCGCCGCACCCGGGCTCCCCCAGGTCCTGGCGCGTCACGCGCTCCCAGCGGTGGGACGGCGGATCGACCAGCATCGCCGCCAGGCGGGCCCGCGCCGCGGAGTGCGCGTCGGCGCGCGCCACCGCGGCCGCCTCGGCGGCGTGGACGGTCTCCACGAGCCGGTCGCGGACGCGCTCCAGCTCGCCCAGTGAGAGCACCCACGGCCCGCGCGCCCGGCGTCCGCGCGGCCG
>DATLOP010000279.1:0-2965 GCA_035536255.1 Solirubrobacteraceae bacterium | reverse complement strand
GGCGCGATCGACGGCCGCCACGTCGACGTCTACCGCACGCCCCCGCCGAACGGCACGGGCCGCACCCTGCGCTCCCAGCGGATCTACGTCGCCCCGCCGGGGCGCTAGCCGTGCGCCTGGGCGTCCTGTTTGAGCCGAACTCGGCCGCCTTCTACCGCGCGCTCGAGCCGATGAGCGCGATGGAGCGCCGGGGCCACGAGGTCCTCTGGGCCGATGAAGAGGGGCGGATGCCCGCCGGGCGACTGGCGACCTGCGACGTGGTCCACGTGTACCGCTGCGCGGACGACCCGACACGCCGGTTGCTCGGCGAGCTCTCGCGCGCCGGCATCGCCGTGACCTACGACAACGACGACGACTTCACGGGCGTGCCGCGCGAGAGCCCGGACTACCCCAAGGTCGGCGGCGCCAAGGGCCGGCGGATCCACGCCATGACCGTGGAGGCGGCGCGTCTGGCCCGGGTCTTCACGACGACCACAGGGGTGCTCGCCGACAAATACCGCGCCTCCGGAGTCGAGCGCGTCGAGGTCATCCCCAACCACGTCATGCACGGCGTCGAGCGACCACGGTCCCGTCACGACGGCCTCGTCATCGGATGGGTCGGCGGGATCGACCACCGCGCCGACACCGCTCGCATCCCGATCGCCGACGTCCTGCGACGGATCGTCGAGCGGCACCCCGACGTGCGCGTCGAGTGCATCGGCGTCGACCTCGCGCTGGGCGCCGCATACCGGCACGACGCGTTCGTGCCCTTCCTCGACCTTCCGGCGCGGATCGGCGGCTTCGACGTGGGGATCGCCCCGCTCGCCGACCTGCCCGGCAACCGGACCCGCTCGGACATCAAGGTCAAGGAGTACGCGGCCTCCGGCGTCCCGTGGCTCGCCTCCCCGGTGGGGCCGTACGCCGCGCTCGGCGAAGAGCAGGGCGGACGTCTCGTGGGCGACGACGGGTGGTTCGACGCGCTCGAGCGCATCGTCACCAGCCGCCGTGACCGCCGGCGCCTCGCGCGCAAGGGGAGGTCGTGGGCCAAGCGCCAGACCACCGAGGCCGTGGCCGGCCGCTGGGAGCAGGTCTTCCGCGAGGCCGCGGGCGCGGCCTAGCGAGCGTCGCCGGCTCAGCGACGCGGCGCGGGTCCGGAGGACGGCAGGCGCCCCACGCTGCAGCGGTACGTGCGGCGCTGCACCGGGTCCTGGCACTCCTCGCCCGGGACGACGCGGCGGCGGCGCTCGGCCTCGCGGCGCAGGCGCTCGATCCTCGCCCGCTCGCGCGCCAGCTTCTCCAGCGCGCGCCGCCGCTCCTCGGCCGCCTTCTTCAGCGCCAGGCGGTACTTCTCGCGTGCGCGGCGCAGGGCCTCCTGGTACTTGCGCTTCGCGTCCTCCTGGGCCTTCTTGCGCGCCGCGATCCGCTGCGCCTCGAGCAGGGCGAGCTCGCGCTTGCGCCGCTGCGCGCGCTCCTGGCCCAGCGCCCAGGCCGGGCCGGAGATCGACTGGAACGCCGCCAGCTCGGCCATCGAGATCTGGCCCGGGATCCACGAGCTGTCGCTGGAGCGGATGATCGGGCGGTTGCCCTCGCCGCCGCTCGCGGCCTCGCCCCCGCAGCCGGCGGTCAGAGCCGGGGCCGCGAGCAGGAGCAGTCCGATGGCGAAGCGCCGCATCGCTCCTATAACCCGCGCGCGCGCGGGAACGTGACGGCGCAATTGACCGTCACAGATCGAGCCGCCCAGCGGTTATCCACTCAGACGGCCGCGCAAGGCACGCGACCGGGGACAGCCGGCGGACCGCCACAGGATGGGCGGGCCGCGGGCGGAGAGATGCGACTTCTCGATCGGACATCACGGGTGGGCAACGGGAGGCACTCCGGTGCGCTCTGGCTCGCCTTCGACGCCGGCCGCTCGGCCTTCCGGCTCCTCGCGCTCGTCACCGCCCTGCTGTTCTGCCTCGGCCTCATGCTCCGCGCGGGCGACCCGGCGAGCGGCCAGGGCATCCAGATCGACGTCCAGCAGTGCGACGAGCCCGGCGCCGACCCCGCCACCTGCGAGGAGTCCTCCCAGCACGTGGGCGGCCAGGGCGTGGCCCCGCAGCCCGCCCCGGCGCGTCGCGTTCCGGGCTCCACCGCTCCCGCCCCCACCCGCCCGGCGCAGCCCCGTCCCGCCCCCGGCGTCGAGGTCCAGACTTTCGACCTGGCTACAGGTCAAGGTGAGGTTGAGACTTTCGACGGGAGCGCAGGTGTAACCCTCGACCTGAGCGGTAGCCATGCGGATCCGAACCCGATCCCCAAGGTCGACCCGCAGACCAAGCCCGACGTCTCGACGACCGGCGGCGGCCTCCCCGGCGCCGCGGCCTCGAACCCGTTCGAGTTCGTGTCCAGCGACCTGGCGCTGTCCCAGTTCGCCGTCCCGCCCTTCCTGGTGCCCATCTACGTCGCCGCCGGCCGCGCCTACGGCGTGCCGTGGAACGTGCTGGCCTCGATCAACCAGATCGAGACCGACTTCGGCCGCAACCTCAACGTGTCCTCCGCCGGGGCCCTGGGCTGGATGCAGTTCATGCCCTCGACCTGGGCGGCGTACGGAGTCGACGCATCCGGCGACGGCGTGGCCGACCCCTACAACCCGGTCGACGCGATCTACGCCGCCGCCCGCTACCTCAAGGCCTCGGGCGCCAAGGACGACCTGCCCGGCGCCATCTGGTCGTACAACCACGCCGACTGGTACGTCGACATCGTCCTCAAGAACGCCGGCGTCTACGGCTCGCTGCCCCAGGGCCTCGTGGCCGAGACGGGCAGCCTGGCCTTCGGCCGCTTCCCGCTGCGCGGCCGCGTCAGCTACGGCGACGACTTCCGCCGCGCCGAGATCGCCAAGCGCAAGCCGGAGGGCCTGTGGATCGACGGCAGGGCCGGCGCCCGCGCCGTCGCCACCCAGAACGTGACGGTCAAGCGGATCCTGCTCGACCGGACCCTCGTGGCGGCGCTG
>DATLOP010000278.1:0-2130 GCA_035536255.1 Solirubrobacteraceae bacterium | reverse complement strand
CCCAGCTCCCGCTTGATCTCCGACACGCGCCGGCCCGTGGGCGGGCGGTTGGCGATCGAGTCGATCCACGCCTGCTCGTCGCGCACGCGCGTAACGGGGATCTCGGACTTGTTCGTCGACAGCGCCCGCTCGGCGGCGTCGGCGCCCGAGCGGCGGCCGAAGATCAGCGTGTCGAGGAGGGAGTTCGCGCCCAGGCGGTTGCCGCCGTGGACCGACACGCAGGCCACCTCGCCGGCGGCGTAGAGGCCGCCGAGCTCGGTGCGTCCGTCGACGTCGGTCTTGACCCCGCCCATGATGTAGTGCTGGCCGGGGCGGATGATGATCGGCTCCTTGGTGATGTCGACGCCCGCGAAGTCGCGCCCGATGTTCACGATCTCGCGCAGGGCCTCGAGGATCCGCTTCTTGGGCACGAGCGTGACGTCGAGGTGGATGCCCTGGCCGTCGGGGCCGACGCCGCGGCCCTCGTTGATCTCGGTCTGCTCGGCGCGCGAGACGACGTCGCGCGAGGCCAGCTCCATCTTGTTGGGCGCGTAGCGCTCCATGAACCGCTCGCCGTCCTTGTTGAACAGCTGCGCCCCCTCGCCGCGCGCGCCCTCGGTGATCAGGAAGCCGTTCTCCAGCAGCGTCGTCGGGTGGTACTGGATCATCTCCATGTCCATCAGCTGCGCGCCCACGCGGTAGGCCTGGGCGATCCCGTCGCCGGTGCAGATCAGCGCGTTGGTCGTGGGCTGGAAGGCCTGCCCGGCGCCGCCGGAGGCGAGGATCGTCCCCTTGGCGGTGAACACCTCCATCGACCCGTCGCGGATGTTGCGCGCCACCGCTCCGGTGCACTCGCCCGCCTCGTCCTGGACCAGCGAGGTCACGAACCACTCCTCGTAGCGGTCGATGCGGTCGTGGAAGCGCATCAGCTGCTCGTACAGGACGTGCAGCAGCGCCTGGCCGGTGATGTCGGCCACGTAGTACGTGCGCGCCGCCGAGGCGCCGCCGAAGGCGCGGGTGCCCAGGTGGCCGGTCTCGTTGCGGTGGAACGTGACGCCGCGGTGCTCGAGCCACAGGATCTCGTCCGGCGCCTCGCGGCACATGATCTCGATGGCGTCCTGGTCGCCCAGGAAGTCGGAGCCCTTGACCGTGTCGTAGGCGTGGGACTCCCAGGAGTCCTCGGGGGTCAGCGCCGCGGTGATCCCGCCCGCCGCCGCGTTGGAGTGCGAGCGCACGGGATGGACCTTGCTCATGATCGCCACGGTGGCCCCGGCCTCGGCCGCCGCCAGGGCGGCGCGCTGGCCGGCCAGGCCGGCGCCGATGATCAGGACGTCGTGGGAGGGCATGGGGGGCCGTGATCCTATTGGACCGGACCCCGGCACCAGCGATCCCGGGGGGCGAGCTCAGGGAGTCCCGGGGACGGCGGCGCTCTGGAGAGCCCGGCGGACCTGGTCGGCGGTGACGACGCCCCGCAGGCGACCCTCGCCGTCGACGGCGAACAGCGCGCCGGTACGGCGTAGGGGCTCGGAGCCCAGCAGCGACTCCAGCGTGGCGTCGGCGCCGATGCGCCAGTCGGCGGCATCGGGCTCCATCAGCTCGCCCACCGGCCGCTGCGCGTCGCCGGTGCGCTCGGCGCCCTCCACGCGCTCCTGGTCGACGATCCCGACGAAGCGCCCGGACTCGTCCACCACCGGGAACCACGGCCAGCGGTAGCGCAGGAACCACTCGTCCAGCGCCCGCGCGGCGCTGGCCGAGGCGGGGATCGTCACCGGCTCGGAATCCATGATGTCGGCCACGGTCACGCCGCCGAGGCGCTCGGAGAACGCGGTCTGGGCCACCGCGCCGCGCGCCGCCTGGCCCAGGAACCAGCCGAGCACCATCAGCCACAGCCCGCTCAGCGTGGCCCCGAAGAAGAGGATCTCGGCCAGGCCGAGGCCGATCAGGATCCAGGAGAAGACCTGGCCCAGGACGGCCGACGCGCGCGTCGCCTTCAGGCGGTCGCCGGTGATCTTCCAGGCGATCGCGCGCACGATGCGCCCGCCGTCCAGGGGGAAGGCGGGGAGGAGGTTGAACACGAAGACCGCGGCGTTGATCGTCCCCAGCCAGCTGAGCAGCAGCAGGCCCGGGGTGACGTCGGCGCCCGGCTCCAGG
>DATLOP010000277.1:0-3940 GCA_035536255.1 Solirubrobacteraceae bacterium | reverse complement strand
GGCTTCCGCCTCCGCCTCGGCCGGGGCGCTTGCCTCGGCCGCGGCCTCCGTGTCGACCCCGACGCCCGCCTCCGCCACCGCCGCCTTGGGTCGCACGGGCGCGAGAAGCCTCGTCAGGTTGCGCCCGTCCTGGAGCGGGCGCTGCTCGACGATCGCCAGGCCCTCGAGCTCCTCGGCCAGGCGGTCGAGGATCATCTTGCCGCGCTCCGGGTGGGCCATCTCGCGCCCGCGGAACATGATCGTGACCTTGACCTTGCTCTGGTCGCGCAGGAAGCGCTCGACGTGGCCCTTCTTGGTGTCGTAGTCGTGCTGGGCGATCTTGGGCCGGAACTTGATTTCGCGCACCGTGATGTTCTGCTGGTGCTTGCGGGCGGCCTTCTGCTTCTGCTCCTGCTCGTACTTGTACTTCGAGTAGTCGAGCACGCGGCACACGGGCGGGCGCGCGTCGGCCGCCACCTCGACGAGGTCGAGGTCGCGCTCCTGGGCGTAGGCCAGCGCCTCCTGCGTCTTGAGGACGCCGATCTGGTTGCCGTCGTCGCCGATGAGGCGAACCTCGGGCACGCGGATGCGCTCGTTGATCCGCGTGGTGTCCCGCTCGGGCGGGCGCCGGTCGAACCTACGGGGAACCGGCACTAGGTGGTGGGGCCCTGCGTCAAGCGGACCGTGTGAGCTTCTGGCGAGTCAACGAGGCGAGTATAGCCGCATATGCGCGTCACGCCGAGCGCGTCGCGGACTCTTGGCGCAGACGCTCCACGAAGTCGTGCAGCGCGACGGCTCCGGCGTCGCCGCGCCGGTGCTCGCGCAGCCCCACCGTGCCCGCCTGCGCCTCGCGGTCGCCCACCACCAGCATGTAGGGGACCTTGCGCAGCTCGGCGTCGCGGACCTTGCGCCCCGTGGACTCCGGGCGCTCGTCCACCTCCACCCGCGCCCCGGCCTCGCGCAGCGCCGCCGCCACCCGCCCGGCGTGCTCGTTGTGGCGGTCGGCGATCGGCAGCACGACGGCCTGCACCGGGGCCAGCCACACCGGGAACTCGCCGGCGTAGTGCTCGGTCAGGATCCCGATGAAGCGCTCGAAGGACCCGAGCAGCGCGCGGTGGATCATCACCGGGCGGTGGGGCTCGTCGTCGGCGCCGGTGTACTCCAGCTCGAAGCGCTCGGGCATCTGGTAGTCGAGCTGGACCGTCCCCAGCTGCCACGAGCGCCCGATCGAGTCGCGCATGTGCAGGTCGATCTTGGGGCCGTAGAACGTCCCCTCCCCCTCCCCGATCTCGAACTCCAGGCCCTGGCGGCGCATGGCGTTGGCCAGCGCCGCCTCGGCGCGGTCCCACGTCGCGTCGTCGCCCAGCCGCTGCTCGGGGCGCGTGGACAGCTCCAGCTTGGGCTCGAAGCCGAAGAGGTCGTACATGGCGAAGCCCATGTCCAGACACCCGATGATCTCGTCCTCGATCTGCTCGTCGGTGCAGAAGATGTGCGCGTCGTCCTGGGTGAAGGCGCGCACGCGCAGCAGGCCGTGCAGGACGCCGCTGGCCTCGTGGCGGTGGACCAGGCCGGCCTCGGAGAGGCGGATCGGCAGGTCGCGGTAGGAGCGCCGGTCGGCGGCGAACACCTGCGTGTGCGCCGGGCAGTTCATCGGCTTCAGGCCCATCAGCCGCTCGTCGACCTCGGTGAAGTACATGTTGTCCTTGTACTTGTCCCAGTGGCCCGAGCGGCGCCACAGCTCGACGTCGGTGAGGATCGGCGTGCGCACCTCGTGGTAGCCCCGCGCCGCGTTCTCCTCGCGGACCAGCTTGGTCAGCTCGTTGAACAGGACCATCCCGTTGGGCAGCCAGAACGGCGCGCCGGGCGACAGCTCGGAGACCATGAACAGGCCCATCTCGCGCCCGATGCGCCGGTGGTCGCGGGCGCGGGCCTGCTCCAGGCGCTCCAGGTGGGCGCCCAGCTCGTCCTGGGACAGGAACGCGGTGCCGTAGATGCGCGTGAGCATCTGGCGGCCGGCGTCGCCGCGCCAGTACGCCCCGGCCGTGGACTGGAGCTTGAACGCCTTGATCCGCTTGGTGCTGGGCGCGTGCGGGCCGCGGCACAGGTCGGTGAACGGCCCGTTGGTGTAGAGGCTGACCGTGTCCACGCCCTCGTCGCGCACCAGGTCGTCGATCAGCTCGACCTTGTAGTCCTGGCCCTCGGCGGCGAAGCGCTCGCGGGCCGCGGCGACCGGGACGTCCTCGCGCGTGAACTCCTCGCCCGCCTTGACGTGCTCGCGCATCCGCTCCTCGATGCCCCCGAAGTCCTCCTCGGAGATCGCCGTTCCCTCGGGGAACTCGAAGTCGTAGTAGAAGCCCTGCTCGATCGGCGGGCCGATGGAGATCTTCACGCCGGGATACAGCTCCATCACCGCGGTGGCCAGGACGTGCGCGGCGTCGTGGCGGACGAGCTCCAGCGCCTCGGGCGAGCGGTCGGTGACGATCTCGATGGTGGCGCCGTCGGGCAGCGGGCGCGACAGGTCGCGCAGCTCGCCGTCGGCCTTGATGGCCAGCGCGGCCCGCGCCAGACCCGGCCCGATGGCCGCGGCGGCGTCGGCGCCCGTGGCGCCCGCGTCGAGCTCGAGCTCCTTCCCGTCCGGCAGGGTCACGCGCATGGCGCCGGATGCTAGCCGCGCCTGAAGTGTGACCGAGCGCACACGACTTCGGGCGAACGTACGTACGGTCCCGGGTAGGACGAAGTTCGTCCGGCGCCCTCCGGGATTCCTCCCGCGCCGGTCTCGTCCCCGGCCGCACCGGCCCGCCGCGCCCCGACATGCGCCTTCGCACGCCCCCATCCCCGCGCCTTCGCGCGCCCGCGCTCGCCGTAGCCGCGATCCTCGCCACGATCCCGGTCGGGGCCGTCCTGGCCGCCGACCGTCCCGCCCCGCGGGCCCCGGTGAGCCCGGCGCTGCGCGTGGCGCTCGGCGCCCACGACACCGCCGCCGAGGCGATGCGCGGCCACGCGCGCGACCGGGTGGCGCGCCGCCACGTCGCCCTGACTCTGGCGCTCGCCGACCTCAGCGGCCGGCGCGTGTCGCGGGCCGAGGTCGTGTCCCGCGCGCGCGGAATGTCGCCGCGCCGGCTGCGCGCCGCCAACCGCAGGCTGCGCGCCGAGGTGCGCGAGCTCGACGTGGCGATCCCGCCCGTCATGCACCGCATCGCCGAGTGCGAGTCGCACGGGGACCCGCGCGCGATCGGCGGCGGCGGCGCGTTCCGCGGCGCCCTGCAGTTCATGCAGTCGACGTGGGAGAGCGTCGGCGGCGAGGGCGACCCGGCGGCCGCCCCGCGGGAGGAGCAGCTGCGCCGCGGCGCGGTCCTGATGGCGCGGTCGGGGTCGTCCCCCTGGCCGCACTGCGGCGCGTAGCTCGCGGCGCGCGCGTCTAGACTCGCCGCGCGATGGACGCCGCCGCCCTGCGCGCGCAGTTCCCGGTCACCGGCCGCGTGGCCTACCTGAACGCCGGAACGTGCGGTCCCGTCCCCACCGCCGCCACCGACGCCGCGACGGCCGAGCTGCGCCGCGAGGCCGCCGAGGGCCGGGCCGGGATGGCGCACTTCGAGCGCCGGATGGAGCTGGCCGAGGCCCTGCGCGGCGCCTATGCCGCGCGCCTGGGCTGCGCGGCCGGCGACGTGGCGCTGACCTCGTCGACGACCGACGGCGTCGCCATCGCGCTGGCCGGGCTGGACGTGGGCCCGGGCGACGAGATCCTCACCTCGGACACCGAGCACCCGGGCGTGCTGGGACCGCTCTCGGCGCTGCGCGACCTGCGCGGGATCACCGTCCGCGCGGCGCCCCTGGCTGCGCTGGCCGAGGCGGCGACGCCGGAGACCCGCGCGGTCGTGTGCTCGCACGTGAGCTGGATCGACGGCACGGTCGCGCCGACGGCCGACCTGGCCACGCTCGACGCGGCGGTGATCCTCGACGG
>DATLOP010000276.1:0-5757 GCA_035536255.1 Solirubrobacteraceae bacterium | reverse complement strand
GCTCGCGTGGGACGTCCTGCGCGTGGGAGGGCGTCTCGGAGCGATCTCCTTCCACTCGCTCGAGGACCGCCGCGTCAAGCGCTTCCTTCAGGGCAAGGCACAGGGCTGCACCTGCCCGCCGGACTTCCCCGTCTGCGTGTGCGGGCGCGAGCCGGAGGCCGAGCTGCTCGGCCGCGGCGGCGTCGTCCCCACGGAAGGCGAGATCGAGAACAACCCCCGGGCGAAGTCCGCGCGCCTGCGCGCGGCGCGCAAGCTGCGCGAGGTGGGCGCATGAGCCCGCCCGCCGCGACCGCCGCCGGGCGGGGAGGGAAGACCGCGAAGCGGAGCTCTCCCAAGAAGCGCGCCGCGGTCAAGGGCGGGCTGGCCAAGCCGCCGCGGGCCTCCTCGCGCGTGTCCGGGCGCAACGGAGCGCGGACGGTGCGCCGCAGCGCGGCGCCGCGGGCCGCGCGCCGGGTCTCGGGGCCCTCGGGGGGTCGCGCCGCGGCCGGCGTCGCCGTCGCGCTGCCGCGTACGCAGGTCGCGCCGCTGGGACCGCGGCTCGTCGCCTTCGCGTCCACGCTGCCCGACCGATCCGTCGTGGAGCGGATGGTCCGCGGGCGCGTGTGGATCGGCGTCCTGGCCTTCCTGCTCATCGGCCTCGTGGCCATGCAGGTGTCGCTGCTCAAGCTCAACGCCGGGATCGGCAGCGCCGTCGAGCGCTCCTCGGCGCTGGAGCGCGCCAACGGCGCCCTGCGCGCGCAGGTCTCCCAGCTGGAGTCCGGCGAGCGCATCCAGGCGGGCGCGGCCGCGCTGGGCATGGTCATGCCCCCGGCCGGCCAGATCAGCTACCTGCGCTCGGGCGCGGACGTCGACGGCGCCGTGGCCGCGCTGCGCGAGGGCCGCTTCAACGACTCCGCCCACGCCATCCCGCTTCCCGGCGCCGACGACCCCCCCGACCCGCTGGCCGCCGCGCTGGCGGGCGGCGGGATGACCGAGGAGGGCGTCACCGAGGAGGACGCCGCGGCCGGCGAGACCTCGGAGGAGGCCGGCGCCGGCGCCGAGGGCGAGACCTCGACCGACGGGGAGTAGCGGGCGATGGGGAGCCTGATCGAGCGGCGGATCTCCCTCCTCACGGTCGTCTTCTTCGCCCTCCTGGCCCTGGCCGGCCTGCGCGCCGCGTGGCTGGGGACCGTCAGCTCGGGCAAGCTCAAGCAGGCGGCGGTCTCCCAGCAGGTCGCGACCGTCGAGGTCCCGGCCCGCCGCGGGACGATCACCGACCGCCACGGCGTCGAGCTGGCGGTGTCCGAGCCCGCCGACGACGTCGCCGCGAACCCGATGCTGATCGACGATCCGGTGCGCGTCGCCAACCGGGTCGGTCCGATCGTCGGCGTGCCGGCCAAGGAGATGCTGGAGAAGCTGGCCGACCGCGACCGCGGCTTCGTCTACCTCAAGCGGCTCGTCCCCGCCGCCCGCACCCGGCGCCTGGAGAAGCTCGACATCGAGGGGATCGACCTGATCCCCAGCAGCCGCCGGATCTACCCGCAGAAGTTCCTGGCCTCCCAGCTGCTGGGCAGCGTGGGGATCGACGGCGACGGGCTGGGCGGGCTGGAGTACGCGCACGACAAGCTCCTGCGCGGCCGCTCGGGGGAGCGGCGGATCGTCCGCGACGCCCTGGGCGAGGCGATCTCGCTGCGCGACGAGCGCGCGATGCGCGCCGGGCGCAACGTCAGCCTGACGCTGGACGCCGCGATCCAGGACCGCGCCGAGAAGGTGCTCGGCGAGGTGGGCGCCGCGTTCTCGCCCAAGGGCGCGACGGCGATCGTCATGGACCCCCGCTCGGGCGAGCTGCTCGCCGTGGCCAACTGGCCGCGCGTGGACGCCAACGAGACCGGCAAGGCTCCCGACTACGCGCGCACCGACCGCGCCGCCCAGTTCGCCTACGAGCCCGGCTCGACGTTCAAGGCCTTCACGGTGGCCGGCGCGCTCCAGGAGCGGCTGGTCACGCCGCGCACCGTGTTCCACCTGCCGTCGACGATCCAGGTCGCCGACCGCACCATCGAGGAGGCGCACGGCGGCCTGGGCACGCTCGACACGGCGGGCATCCTGGCCAAGTCCAGCAACGTGGGCACGGTGACGATCGGCCTCCAGATGGGCCCGCAGCGCTTCGACCGCTGGGTGCGGCGCTTCGGCTTCGGACGCGAGACCGGGGTGGACCTGCCGGGCGAGGCGAGCGGGATCGTCCCGCGTCCGGCCGAGTACTCCGGGTCCTCGATGGGCAACCTGCCGATCGGCCAGGGCCTGGCGGTGACGCCGCTGCAGATGGCGACGGGCTACGCCGCCATCGCCAACGGCGGCATCCTGCGGCCCGCGCGCATCGTCAAGTCGCTGGACGGCGAGGCGACCGAGCGTCCGCGGGGGCGGCGCATCGTCTCCGCCCGCGTGGCGGGCAGCGTGCGCCAGATGCTGGAGGGAGTCCTGTCCGCCGGCGGCACGGCCGAGGAGGTCTCGATCCCGGGCTACCGCCTGGCCGGCAAGACGGGCACCGCGCAGAAGCCCGACCCGGTCAACGGCGGCTACAGCGACACGAAGTACGTGGCCTCCTTCGTCGGCTTCGCGCCCGCCCGGGCGCCGCGCGTGCTGGTCGTGGTCATGGTGGACGAGCCGGTCGGCATCCACCTCGGCGGCGCGGTGGCCGCTCCCGCCGTCCAGCGGATCCTCGAGTTCGCACTGCCCTACCTGCGCATCGCGCCCGACGACCCGGCGGCCGTGGCGCAGGGGCTCTGACGCGGCTCGGGCGCGGCTACTCGTGCGCCGCGCCGACCGCGCTGGACTCCGGCTCGCTCATCCGCTCGTAGCGCGCGGGCGGCACCTCCAGCGCCAGCTCGATGCGGCGCACGCGCTCGAGGGTGCGCTGGGCCAGGACCCGCTGGGCGTGGAGCAGGTCGCCGATCACCCCCAGCGCGCCGAGGAGCATCGCCGCGTTGAACAGCACCGCGCCGAGCAGCAGCGACTGCACGTGCCCCCGGCCGCCGTCGGCGACGAGGAAGTACAGGAAGCGCGCCCAGATCGCCGCCGCGACGAGGAACAGGACCAGTGCCGCGCACCAGAACACGCGCAGCGGCTCGTGGCGCGAGTACACGCGGAAGATCGCCAGCGCGTTGCGCCGCGCGTACACCCAGACCGACGGGAACAGCCGCGACGGGCGCGTCTGCGGGTTGGTGCGCACCGGCACCTGCTCGACGGCGACGATCTGCCGGCCCGCCTCGATGGTCGACTCGACGGTGTACGTGAACTCGCTCACGACCTGGACCTGGAGCGCCGCGTCGCGCGTGTAGGCGCGAAACCCCGACGCCGGGTCGGCCACGTCGAGCCCGGAGACCGAGCGCACGACGAACCCGCCGAGCCGGCGCAGGCCGCGCTTGGCGGCCGGCGATCCCGCGTCGTCGTGGGGGGTGCGGTCGCCCACCACCATGTCGGCGCGCCCGGCGACGATCGGCTCCACCAGCCGGTGGACGTCGGCGCCCGCGTACTGGTTGTCGCCGTCGGTGTTGACGATCACGTCGGCGCCCAGCTTGAGCGCGGCGTCCAGGCCGGCCTGGAAGGCCGCGGCCAGGCCCCGGTGCGCGGACAGCCGCACCAGGTGCTCGACCCCGTGGCGCCGCGCGACCTCTGCGGTGCCATCCGAGGAGCCGTCGTCGACCACGAGCCACTCGACGGCGTCGAACCCCGCCACCTCGCGCGGCAGGTCGGCCAGCGTGAGCGGCAGCGTCCGGGCCTCGTCGAAGCACGGGATCTGGATGATGAGCTTCACCGCGGTCCAGTCTCCCACGCCTGCGGGCGCGCTTAGACTGCGCCCCGCATGGACCTGCGCGACGTGATGGGCCCCCAGGCGCCGGCCGGCGTGGAGGTCGCCGGCCTGGCCTACGACTCGCGCGAGGCCGGGCCGGGGACGCTCTTCTTCTGCGTGCCCGGCTTCACGACCGACGGGCACGACTTCGCGCCCGCGGCGGTCGAGGCGGGCGCGGCGGCGCTGGTCGTCGAGCGCTCGCTCGGTCTCGGCGTGCCCGAGGTCGTCGTGCCGTCGGTCCGCGAGGCGATGGCGCCGGCCGCCGCCCGCTTCCACGGCGATCCGACGGCGCGGCTGCGCGTGGTGGGGATCACCGGCACCAACGGCAAGACGACCACGGCGTGGCTCGTGCGCCACCTGCTGGAGGCCGCGAGCGTCCGCACCGGCCTGCTGGGGACGGTCAGCTCGGTCGTCGGCGGCCGCGAGGAGCCGGTCGTCCGCACGACGCCCGAGGCCGTTGACCTCCAGGCCACGTTCGCGCGGATGGAGGCGGGCGGCGACCGCGCCTGCGCGATGGAGGTCTCGTCCCACGCGCTGCAGCTGCATCGCGTCGACGCGATCCACTGGGCGGTCGGCGTGTTCACGAACCTCAGCCGCGACCACCTCGACTTCCACGCCACGATGGAGGAGTACTACCGCGCCAAGCGCCGGCTCTTCCAGGCCCGGCCCGCCACCGCCGTGGTCAACGCCGACGACGAGCACGGATGGCGGCTGGCCGCGGAGATCGGGGCCGTCACCTTCGGCGTGGCGCGCGAGGCGGACTGGCGCGCGCTCGACGTGCGCGGCGGCCTGACCGGCTCGCGGTTCCGCGTCGTGTCGCCGGAGGGCGAGGCCGAGGTCGACTCGCCCCTGCCGGGGGCGTTCAACGTCCTCAACGTCCTGGGCGCCCTGGCCGCGGCGAGCGCCCTGGGCGTCGCGCTGGCGGACGGCGCCACGGCGCTGCCCGGCTTCCGCGCGGTGCCGGGACGCTTCGAGCCGGTGGACGAGGGGCAGGAGTTCGCGGTCCTGGTCGACTACGCCCACACCCCGGACTCCCTGGAGAACGTCCTGTCCGCGGCCCGCGACCTGGGGGAGGGGCGGGTGATCGTCGTGTTCGGCGCCGGCGGCAACCGCGACCGCGGCAAGCGCCCGCTGATGGGCGAGATCGCCACCCGGCTGGCCGACGTGGCGATCGTGACCTCGGACAACCCGCGCTCCGAGGATCCCGAGGCGATCATCGCCGAGATCCTGGCCGGCGCCGGCCCGCGCGCGGAGGCGCAGCCCGACCGCCGCGCCGCGATCGCTCGCGCGGTCGAGGCGGCCCGCCCGGGCGACGTGGTGGTCGTGGCCGGCAAGGGCCACGAGCGCGGACAGGAGTTCGCCGGCGGGCGCAAGGAGCCGTTCGACGACGTCGCGGTCGCCCGCGAGGCGCTGCGCGCGGTCGAGGCCGGCGCGTGAAGCACTGGAGCGATCAGCGGGTCGCGGGAGCGGCCGGCGCCGAGCTGCTGCGCCCGCACCCCGACGGCCGCGCTGCCGAAGGCCCGTCGCGGGTCACGATCGACTCCCGCGAGATCGGTCCCGGCGACCTGTTCGTCGGCATCCCCGGCGAGAACGTCGACGGCGGCTCGTTCGCGGCGATGGCGCTGGCGGCGGGCGCCTGGGGGGCGCTGGTGACGGGGGAGTGGGCGGCCGAGGCGGTCGTGGTCGAGCGCGGGGCGGTGCTGCTGAGCCAGACGCCGACCGCCGCGCTCGGCGCCCTGGCGCGTGCCTGGCGGCGCGACCTCGCGGCGCACGTGATCGCCGTGACGGGCTCCGTCGGCAAGACCTCCACGAAGGACCTGATCACCGCACTGATCACGCCCCATCGCGCCGTCGCGTCCAATCCGAAGAACTTCAACACGGAGATCGGCCTCCCGCTGGCCATCCTCGGCGCGCCGCTCGGGACCCAGGTG
>DATLOP010000275.1:0-15313 GCA_035536255.1 Solirubrobacteraceae bacterium | reverse complement strand
GGACCTCGCCGTCGATGTACTCCGGCGTGGCGCGCAGCTGCGTGCAGCTCTGCGCCTGCGGCGGAGGCGTGGTGTCCCTGGGACCGAGCGGCGCCGTGCGCTGACCGGCCGCGCCGCGCCAGCGCAGCTGGGTGGCCGTGGCCACGAGCGAGCCGGGGATGATCCCCGAGCCCTGGTCGAGCTGGTCGTAGCCGCCCAGTCCGCGGACCCGGACCACCTTGGTGTCGGTGCCGGTCCCGATGACCGCGCCGTACTTGCCGTCCGACGAGCGCAGCGAGAGACGGCGCACGGCCGGGGGCGCCTGGCCCTCGGTGGCGAACGACGCGCCCCACGCGACGCGGCCGGTGAGCAGGTTCTTGCTCTCGGTCAGCGTGATGCACAGCGTCGAGGTGCCCTGCTCGTTGGGCAAGCACTGCTGCGGGTTGGTGCCCACGTTGCGCGGCTGGAGGGCGTAGTACGCCAGGTAGCGCCCGGCGCGCCGGAAGCCCGTCGCGTTGTCGAACAGGCGGCTGCGCCGGCCGGTGGAGAAGACGCAGGCGTACGTCGGCTGGGGACCCTGGCGATACACGCGCACGAAGCTGTCGCGGTAGACCTGCGCGGTGCCGCCGGAGCACGACGAAGCATTGGCGTGGGCGGCGGGCGCCGCCCCCATGGTGGCGGCGAGTGCGCCGCCGGAGACCGCGAGCGCGATCGCTCGCCTGGACAACTGCCTCATCCCCTACCTCCCGTTTGTCGGTTGTCGATCCGGCTTCAGATCGACCGTACCGCATGCAAACGGGCGGATGTGGCCGATGTAGCGGGGACCTGCGAGCGCAGGCCGCTCGCTACCCTTCCCCGCTCGCATGGACCCGTCCCTTGTCCACGCCTCCCTCACCGACCCGCTCGTGAACCTCGCCACCGACGTGGTGGCGGAGCTGGGGCTGCCCGGGATCTTCGTGCTGATGCTGCTGGAGAGCGCGTGCATCCCGATCCCCTCCGAGGCGACGATGCTGTTCGCGGGGTTCAACGTGCACGAGGGCGAGTACTCGCTGCTCGCGATCACCCTGGTGGGGTCTGTGGCCAACCTGGTCGGCTCGTGGATCGCCTACGCGGCGGGCTACTACGGGCGCGTCGACGTCATCGAGCGCCACGGGCCCAAGCTCCACATCAAGCAGTCCCATCTGGAGTGGGCCGACCGCTGGTTCGAGCGCTACGGCGACGCCACCGTCTTCTTCACGCGGATGCTCCCGATCATCCGGACGTTCATCTCGCTGCCCGCCGGGGTGGCGCGGATGCCCTTCTGGCGCTTCTCGGTGCTCACCTTCCTGGGCTGCGTCCCGTGGGTCTTCATGCTCGGCTACATCGGCAAGGAGGCGGGCTCGCGCTGGGAGTCCTGGAAGGACTCCCTGCACTACTTCGACTACGCCGTGGCCGCGCTGATCGTCATCGGCATCGTCTACCTCCTGGTGCGCCGGCGCGGCGGCGGCGGGGACGCGCCCGTCGGCGAGGCGCACGACGGCGAGGCGGGGCCGGCGGATGCCCCGGCCCGCTGAGTCGGCGCTCCCGCTCCGCCACGCCGCGGCGCTCGGGCTGCTCCACGGGCCGGCCGAGCTGCTGCCGGTGTCGTCCTCGGGACACGTGGCGCTGGCGCCGTGGCTGCTGCGCTGGCCGTACCCGTCGCTGGACCCCGAGCTGCGCAAGGCGTTCGAGGTGGCCCTGCACGCGGGGACGGCGGCCGCGCTGGGCCTGGCGCTGCGCGAGGAGGTCGCCGACGCGGCGCGCGCTCTCGACCGTCGCCGCCTGACCCTGCTCGCCGCGTCCGCCGTCCCGCCCGCCCTGGCGGCGCTGCTGCTCGAAAGACGCATCGAGGAGAGGATCTCGTCGCCGGGGGCGATCGCGCTGGGCCTGCTCGCCGGCTCGGCCGCGATGGTCCTGGCCGAGGCGATCGCCTCTCCCACCGAGGGTCGCACCGGGAGCTCCCAAGACCGGTCGGAGGCCGGGCCGTCTTCGCCCTCGCGCGATCGGGCCGACGCGGGCCTGGTGGATGGGATCGCGCTCGGGGTGGCGCAGGCGTGCGCGCTGTGGCCCGGGGTGTCGCGCAACGGGGCCACGCTGGTCGCGGCGCGGCTGCGCGGGTTCGGGCGCGACGACGCCAACGTGCTGTCGCGGCACGTGGCCCTGCCGGTGATCGCGGGGGCCACGGCGCTGAAGGGCTACCGCCTGGCCCGCCGCGGCCTGCCGCCCCGCCTCGCCCTCGCCTTCGCGACCGGGGCCGGGGCCGCCTTCGCGTCCACCCTGGCCTCGGCGCGCATCGTCCGCTCGGTCGACCGGGGCCACTCCCTGCTCCCGTACGCCGCCTACCGGACCGCGCTGGGCGCCCTGACCCTGCACCGGCTCCGCTCGCTGCGGCAGAATCGTGCGCGATGAGTGACGCGTACGCCCGCAGTGGCGTGGACACGGGCGACGCGGGGCGGGCGGTGGCGGCGCTGGTCGGCGTCCTGCGGACGATCGATCCCGGCCGGCCGTCGCGCGTCGTGCCGCTGCCGGGGCACTTCGCCAGCGTGATCGAGATCGCGCCGGGCCTCGGGCTCGCGCTGTGCACGGACGGCGTCGGCTCCAAGGTGATCGTGGCCGAGCAGGCCGGGCGCTTCGACACCGTGGGGATCGACTGCATCGCCATGAACGTGAACGACCTCGTGTGCGTCGGCGCCGAGCCTCTGGCCGTCCTGGACTACCTGGCCGTGGAGCGCGCGGACCCCGACACCTGCGAGGCGATCGCTCGCGGCCTCAAGGCGGGCGCCGAGGCGGCCGGCGTCGAGATCCCGGGCGGCGAGCTGGCCCAGCTGCCCGAGCTGGTCCGCGGCCACCCCTCGCCGCACGGCTTCGACCTGACCGCGGCCGCGGTCGGCACCGTGGCCCTCGACGCCGTCGTCTCGGGCGCCGAGGTGGCCCCCGGCGACGCGCTGATCGGCCTGCCCTCCTCCGGCGTGCACTCCAACGGGCTCACCCTGGCCCGCCGCGCCCTGCTGGAGGACGGCGGGCTGGCCCTCGACGACCGCCCGGACGAGCTCGGCGGGGCCTCGGTGGCCGACGCGGTGCTCGAGCCGACGGTCATCTACGTCCGCGCGGCGCTCGACCTCCTGCGCTCCGACGTCCCGGTCCACGGGCTGGCCCACATCACCGGCGACGGCCTGGAGAACCTCCTGCGCCTCAATCCCGGCGCCGGCTTCGACGTCACCGACCCCCTGCCCGTGCCGCCTGTCTTCGGCCTGATCGCGCAGCGCGGCGGCGTCGACGCGGCCGAGATGTGGCAGGTCTTCAACATGGGGTGCGGCTTCTGCGCCGTCGTGCCGGCGGCTCGCGCCGGGGACGCCGTGGCGCTCCTGTCCGCGCACCACCCGGGCACCGCGGTGATCGGGGCGGTCACGGACCGGGCCGGCGTGGTGTCGCACCCGGCGCTCGCGTAGAGCCCGGCGTTCAAAGACGCGGGTGAGGGGTGCGGGATCGGCCGGGTGGGCGTGAATCGGGCCGCTCGGGCGGACGTGCCGTCGGAAAGCTTCCTCCGAGGACGCTTTGCGACGGCACGTGCCCTCGGAATGTTTCCCGGGGGGACGCAAAGCGTGGGCACGTGCCCGCGGAAAGGGTCCCGGGGGGACGCAAAGCGTGGGCACGTCCGGACCTGACCCCCTAACCCGCCGCCGTTCAAAACGAAAGCGTCAAGCCACGGTCCAGATCTCGCCGCCGACCGTTCGCTCGACCAAGACCGCCCAGTCGGCCGCGAGCGCCCACAGCGCGGCCGGGGCGCGCGGCCCCGGGAGCTGGCACACGGCCGCCACCTCGACCGTGGCCATGGGCCCGAAGCGGCGCAGGGTGTCCACGACCCCCGGGGCCGCACCGCCGGACGGCGTCGCCCCCGCGGCCAGCGCGGCGTCGCGGTAGGCCTCGTACGGCGCCGGCCCGTACACCCCGTGCACCTCCCCCGACGAGCCCTCGAACTCGAGCGACGGCAGCTTGACCCGTCCGCGGTCGGGCGAGTGGTGCTCGGGGTCGACGGCCCGGGCGCGCTCCAGATCGGCCCCGAAGGCCTCCAGGATCGCGTGGGACCCCATGTCGTTGCGCAGGCGGTCCAGGTCCAGCCCGCCGCGCTCGCGCGCCACCGCCTCGAAGGCCTGGGCGTGGTCGAGCTGGCGGCGGCGGAAGGCGAAGCCCTCGCGCAGCGCGCGCAGGAACGGCCCGGGGTCGCCCTGCTCGGCCGCCGCCTTCACGGCCAGGCACGCCGGGTACGTGGACTCCGGCCCGCCGCCGTCCAGCCACAGCCGCACGTCCACCGGCATGCCGCTGGCCGCGCTCGCCTCGAGCCAGTTCTCCGTCTCGTCGGGCCCCGGAGGCTTCTCGCGAATCCCCGACATGACGAAAGAGATTTGGACCTCGCCGTCGAACTCCACCTGCAGGCGACGAAGCGATGGCTCCACCGACCACGACCACGCGCACCCAGGATCTGTGTAGTACCACGCATGAACTGCCGCCACGGGCGCAAAATAGAGCCCACGGGATGCAGACGCTCGTAGGGACATCGCTCAACGGCCGCTACCGCCTCGACGCCAAGGTGGGCGCCGGGGGCATGTCGACGGTCTACCGCGCCTTCGACATGACGCTCGAGCGCCAGGTCGCGATCAAGCTCCTGCACCGCGAGATCGCCGCCGACTCCGACCAGATCGAGCGCTTCCGCCGCGAGGCGCGCGCGGTGGCCCAGCTCAGCCACCCCCACATCGTCACGGTCATCGACGCCGGGGAGGACGACGGTCGCCCCTACATCGTCTTCGAGTACGTCCCCGGCGAGACGCTCAAGGAGCGGATCAAGAAGGCCGGGCGCCTCCCGGTCTCCGAGGCCGTGGCCTACGGGATCGAGATCGCGCGCGCCCTGGGCTGCGCGCACGGCAACAACATCGTCCACCGCGACGTCAAGCCCCAGAACGTCCTCGTGGACGCCGAGGGCCGGGCCAAGGTCACCGACTTCGGCATCGCGCGCTCGCTGGACGAGGAGGGCCTGACCGCGGACGGCCGCGTCCTGGGCACGACCGACTACGTGTCCCCCGAGCAGGCGCTCGGCCACCCCGTCACCGGCCAGTCCGACCTCTACAGCCTGGGGATCGTCCTGTACGAGATGCTCACGGGCGAGGTCCCGTTCAAGGGCGAGAACCAGGTCGCCGTGGCCATGAAGCACGTGCGCGAGGCGCTGCCCGACGTGCAGTCGGAGCGCCCGGAGGTCAGCGCCGCCCTGGCCTCGGTCATCGACCGCGCGACGTCCAAGGACCTCAAGCGCCGCTACGCCTCCGACGAGGAGCTGATCGCCGACCTCGAGGACGCCCTGGCCCTGGAGACCGCGCGCGCCGGGTCGGCGACCGGCGAGGCCACGAGCGTCCTGCGCACCCTTCCCCCGCGCGCCCGCCGGCGCCTGCCCCTGCGCGTCGTGCACCCGGGCTGGATCGCGGGCGCCGCGCTCCTCGCCCTGGCCGGCGCCGCCGTCGTGGCCGTCCTGCTCGGCGGGCAGGCCGAGAAGGGGACCGGGACCCGCGGGGCCGGCGAGCAGCCGCGGGGCTTGACGGCGATCTCCCTGTCCCAGAACGCGGCCAGCGACCACGACCCCTACGGGACCGGCTCCAGCGGCGAGCACCCCGAGCAGAAGGGCTTGGCGCTGGACCGCGACGTCTCGACGTTCTGGAGCACCGAGCGCTACGAGGGCGGCCTGGGCAGCAAGCCCGGCGTCGGCCTCTACGTCGACGCCAAGCCCGGCGTGGCCGCCCGCGCGCTGACCATCCGCACGCCCGAGCCCGGGTTCCGGGCCGGGGTGTACGCCACCGACTCCGGCCCGCCGCGCGAGATCGCGGACTGGAACGTCGTCGCCCCCGCGCGCACGGTGACCGAGCAGCAGCAGCGCTTCGACCTCGACACCGGCGGGCGCACCTACCGCTGGTACCTGGTCTGGATCACCAAGCTGGCCGACGGCCAGGGCCAGGCCAAGATCGCCGAGGTCTACCTCTTCCGCTAGCCGCCGTCCGGCGCCTCGCGGCGGGCGCGGAACACCCTGACCGGCTCGCGCACGTTCTTGAGCTTGCGCTCCCCGGCGAACGACCAGGCCCACTGCGCGCCCGCCGCGTCGCTGAGCGGCTCGGTGACGAGCACGCTGCCCGGCCGGGCGATCCCGCTGACGCGGCTGGCCAGGTTGACCGTGTGGCCGTACCAGTCGCCGCCGCGCGGCAGGACCGGGCCGAAGGCGAGCCCGGCCTTGAGCTGGGGGAAGTCCTCGCCCTGCTGCTCGGCCGACTCCACGAGCGCCAGGGTCGTGTCGAGGAGGGTGTCGGGATCGGGCGAGACCAGCATCGCGGCGTCGCCGATCGTCTTGACCAGCCGCACGGGCGGGCGCACGGCGCGCGAGGTCAGGTCGGCCAGCCGGTCCGCCACCGCGCCCAGCTCGTCGGCCGGGCGCGACTCGCCCAGCCGGGTGAAGCCGACCAGGTCGGCGAAGCCCACGGCCATCTCGCGCGCGCCCGGCAGCCCCCGCCCCGCCGCCAGCTCGGCCCGCGACACGACGTCCCCGCGGATCTGGTCGATCAGGTGGGCGGTCACCGCGTCGTTGAGCATCGGCGCCAGATGGGGCACGAGCTCGTGCGCCACCGCGGCGTAGCGCAGCCCCAGGTCGGCCTCGCTGGCCGCGGCGGCGGGGATGAGCGCCTCGTTGATCAGGGCGCGGATCGCCTCGGCCACGCGCGACATCGACTGGCCGATCACGCGGCTCACCTCGACCATGCCGTCCTCGGACAGGCCGAATGAGCGGAACTGGGCGATCCGCTCGGCCGCCGCCATCCCCTGCTCGCTGAACGCCTTGGCGTCCGGATCGGCGACCGGCATGCCGAAGGCCTGCTGAATGCGCTCCAGGAACTCCAGCGGCACGCCCGCCGACTCGGAGATCTCGCGCGCCGAGTAGACGTCGTCGCGGAACAGGACCCGCTCCAGGGGCAGCAGGGCCAGGCGGTCGTCGCGCAGCGCCGCGCGGATCTCGTCGAACGAGTAGCCGGACTCCACGAGCTGCTCGAGCAGTGCCACCCGCGTCCGGCGCTCGGCGCCCTGGGCGCCCTCGAGCAGGCCCGCGGCCTCGAATTCCGCCTCGCCGGCCATCAGTGGCGGTAGGCCCGCTCGCGCGCGTGGCGCTCGCGGGCCAGGTCGGCCAGGCGCTCGAGCAGCGCCTCGTAGGGGACGCCGGACGCCTCGAAGAGCTTGCCGAACACGCTCGTGGGCGTGAACCCGGGCATCGTGTTGAGCTCGTTGACCAGCACGTCGTCGCCCTCGACGAAGAAGTCCACCCGGGCCAGGCCGCCGCACCCCACGAGCCGGAAGGTGTCGACGGCCAGGCCGCGCACCCGCTCGCGCACCGCCTCGGGCACGCGTGCCGGGACGACCAGCTCCATCCCGCCCGGCGTGTACTTGGCCTCGTAGTCGTACCACTCGGCGTGGATCGTGATCTCGCCCGGGACGGACGCCTCCGGCTCGCGGTCGCCCATCACCGCGCACTCGACCTCCAGGCCCGGGGACATCGCCTCCACGATGGCGCGCGCGTCGTGCTCGAAGGCCTGGTCCAGCGCCGGCCCCAGCTCCTGGGGCGTCGAGACCTTGACGATCCCCACGCTGGAGCCCAGCGCCACCGGCTTGACGAACACCGGCAGGCCCAGCGCGGCCAGCCGCGCCAGCTCCGCGTCGCGCGCCGCGCGCCAGCGCGCGTCCTCCACGCCCGCGTGCTCGACCTGCGGCAGGCCCGCCGCCGCCATCACCTGCTTGAAGACCAGCTTGTCCATGCACACGGCCGACGCGAGCACCCCGGCCCCCACGTACGGCACGTCGAGCACCTCGAGCATGCCCTGGACCGTCCCGTCCTCGCCGTAGGGCCCGTGGAGGATCGGGAACGCCACCTCGACGTCCAGCAGGCCACCGCCCGGGCGCACGCTGAGCGCCTCCCCGTCGCACGACCACGCCCCGTCGCGCGCGATCCGCACGTCGAGCACCTCGTGGCCGGCGCGGGCCAGGCCGGCGCGCACCGCCTCGCCGGAGGCCAGGGAGATCTCGTGCTCGGAGGAGCGCCCGCCCGCGAGGACCGCGATCCTCACTGCCCGGGCGTCCCCGGGGTGGCCCCCGGCTCGGGCGGCTCGGTGAACTGCCCGACGACGATCGTCACCCGCGACCCCCGGGCCACCCGCGTGCCCTCGGCCGGGTCCTGGTCGACCACGATTCCGTCCTGGGCCTCGTCGGTCACCTCCTCGGTCCGCGTGACCACGGTCAGGCCGGCCGCCGCGAGCGCGCTCGAGGCCGAGCCCTGGTCCTGGCCCACCACGTCGGGCACGGGGACGCGCGTGGGCGCCCGGGCCACGACGATGTTGACCGACGAGCCCTTCTCGGCCTTGGTCCCCTGGGCCGGGCTCTGGCGCAGCACGGTGCCCGGCGGCTCGTCGGACTCCTCCTCGGTCACGTCGGCGCGCAGGCCGGCGTTGGACAGCTCGGCCGACGCCGAGGCCTCGCTCTGCCCGGTCACGTTGGGGACGGTGACCTGGGCCGGGCCGCTGGAGACGAACAGCGTCACCTGCGTGTTGCGCTCGATCTGCTGGCCGCCGGCCGGCGAGGTGCGCGTAGCCCGCCCGCGGGCGATCGTGTCGCTGGGCTCGCGCTGGACCTGCACCTCGAACCCCTGCTGCTCGAGCGCCACCACCGCTCTCGCGCGCGTCAAGTTGGTGACGTCGGGGATGACCGTCGTCCCCGGTCCGTCGGACACCGTGAGCGTGATCGTCGAGCCCTTGTCGACCTCGGTCCCCGGCTGGGGGTCCTCGCGCAGGACGCGGTCGCGCGGGGCGTCGTTGGTCACGCCCTCGCGCTCGACCTCGAACCCGGCGTTGACCAGGGCGATCCGCGCCGCGCCGTAGTCCTTGCCGACGACGTCGGGGACCTTGACCTGGTCGGGCCGCGTCAGGAAGAACGCCAGCGCCGCGGCCGCGAGCAGCAGGATCACCGCGGCCAGGATCAGCCACTGGTTGCGCCGGCGGCGGCGCTCCTCCTCGTCCTCGGGCAGCAGCGGCTCGGCGGGATAGGCCATCGCCGCCAGCTCCTCCTCGGTGGCCGGCGGTGGGCCGGCGGCGCCCGCGACCATCGTGGCCGCCGTGGGCTCGCCCTCCGCCACGGCGCCGAAGACCGCCGTCGGCTGGCCGGCCGGGACGGCGACCAGCGCGGTGCGGGCGCGCTCCAGCGCGGCGATGAACTCCCCGGCGTCGGCGAAGCGGCGCTCCGGCTCCTTCTCCAGCGCGTGCAGGACGATCGCGTCCAGCTCGGGCGGGACGGTCGGGTTGTAGGCGCTGGGCGGCACGGGCAGCTCGGAGACCTGCTTGAGCGCGATCGTCACCGGCGAGTCGCCGTCGAACGGCACGCGGCCGGCCAGCAGCTCGTAGAGCAGGATCCCGATCGCGTACAGGTCCGAGCGCGGCCCGACGGAGTGGCCCTGGGCCTGCTCGGGGGAGAGGTACTGGGCGGTGCCCATGATCGAGCCGGTCTCCGTCATGTCCGACGCGCCCGCCCGCGCGATGCCGAAGTCGGTCACCTTGGCGCGACCCTCGTCGTCCACGATCACGTTGTGCGGCTTCATGTCGCGGTGGACGATCCCGCGCTGGTGGGCGAACTTGGCCGCCTGCAGGACCTGGACGGCGACGTCGATCGCCCGGCCCGGGGGCAGCGGGCCCTCCTCCTGGAGGATCTGCTTGAGCGAGCGGCCCTCCAGGTACTCCATCGCGATGTAGTACGTCCCGTCCCACTCGCCGCGGTCGTACACGCCGACCACGTGCGGGTGCTGGAGGCCGGCCGCCGAGCTGGCCTCGCGCTTGAAGCGCTCCACGAAATCGGCGTCCTCGGCGAAGCGCCGGTACAGGAGCTTGAGGGCCACCTTGCGCCCGAGCTGGAGGTCCTGCGCGCAGTACACGTCGGCCATCCCGCCCGAGCCCAGCCGCGACAGGATCGAGTACCGCTGGTCGATGACGGTATCGGGGGGGAGGTCGCGCATCACTGGTCGCCCAGCAGCCTCTCGAGCACCTGCTTGGCGATGGGGGCGGCAACGGTACCGCCCTGCCCGTCGGTGCGCTCCACCGTGACGGCGATCGCCACCTGCGGGTTCTCGACCGGCGCCAGCGCGATGAACCAGACCTGGTTGGTGCCGTCGCCGCGCTCCGCCGTGCCGGTTTTCCCGGCCACCTCGATGCCGCTGAGCGCGGCGGCGGTGCCCGTGCCCTCGCGAACCACGTTGGACATCATCTCGCGCAGCGCGGCGGCGGTCTGCGGCTTCATCACCCGGGAGAACGTCGAGCGGCCCACGTCCTCGCGCACGCGCCCGTCGGAGTCCACCACCCGGTCGGTTAGGTGGGGCCGTGAGAGCACGCCGTCGTTGGCCACCGCGGCGGCGACCATCGCCATCTCCAGCGGCGTGACCTGGAGCTTGTCCTGGCCGATCGCCATGCGCCCGACGTCGATGCGGTCGCTGGTCGGCGAGAGCAGCTCGCCCTCGAAGAACTCCCCGGAGGCGAAGCGCTGGCCCGGCGGGTAGTCCAGCGGCGGCCGGCGGTAGAAGCCGAAGCGCTGCATGTACTCGGCCATCGTCCGCTTGCCCAGCGTCTCGCCGACCTCGGCCCACACCGTGTTGACCGACTGCGTCAGCGCGGAGGTCAGCGTGATCGAGCCGAAGCTGGCGCCGCCGGAGTTGGTCAGGGGAACGCCGGAGATCTCCTTGGGGCTGGACCCGTCGACCACCGAGTCGGGCGTGAAGCGCCCGCTGTCCAGCGCCGCCGCCGCGGTGACCACCTTGAACGTCGAGCCCGGCGCGTAGCGCCCCTGGGTGGCGCGGTTGAGCAGCGGCGCGTCGGGGTCGCGGTTGAGCCGGGTCAGCGTGTCGGGGATGTCGTTGGGGTCGAACTGGGGGTAGGACGCCATGACCTTCACGGCGCCCGAGCCGGGGTCGAGCGCCACGACCGAGCCCTTCTGGCCGTCGAGCGCGTCGATCGCCGTCTGCTGGGCCTCGCGGTCCAGCGTGGTGGTCACGTCGTCGCCCACCTCGCGCTCGCCGGTCAGCTGGTCGAAGATCGAGGTCAGCTCGTCGCGCTCGCCGGTCAGCTCGGCGTTGCGCGAGCGCTCCAGCCCGACCTGGCCGAAGCGCAGGAACGAGTAGCCGATGACGTGGGAGAGCAGCTCGCCCTGCGGGTAGCGGCGCGTGTAGGTGCCATCGGGACGCTGGACGCTGCGCGCCAGCACCGTCCCGTCGCTCGCCTTGATGAGCCCGCGCTTGATCCGCGCCTGCTCGAGCAGCGGCCGGCGGTTGGCCGGGTTGTCGCGCAGCGGCTCGGCGCCGAACACCGTCCACCACGACGTGGCGAAGATCAGCACGCCGAACAGCCCCACGACCAGGATGTACAGCCGGTAGATCGGGCCGAACATCTACTGGGGTCGCCTGGCGCGGTCGGACACGAGCAGCAGCAGGGCGAGCAGGACGAAGTTGGCCACGATCGAGGAGCCGCCGTAGGACACGAAGGGCAGCGTCACGCCGGTGAGGGGGATGACCTTGGTCACGCCGCCCACGATCACGAACACCTGGAGCGCGAACACGGCGGTCAGCCCCGCCGCGAGCAGCGTGGAGAACGAGTCGCGGGCCAGCATGGCGATGCGAAAGCCGCGCTCGACGATCAGCAGGTAGACGACGATCACGCCGCACGCGCCGACCAGGCCCAGCTCGTCGGTGATGACGGCGTAGATCAGGTCGGTGTGGGGCGCGGGCAGCAGGGTCCCGCCGCCGGGTATGTGCAGCAGCGCCTGGCCGAAGCCCTGGCCCAGCACGCCGCCGTCGGCCTGCGCGAACATGGACTGGGCGATCTGGTAGCCCTCGTCGTCGACGAGCGCGGGGTCGAAGGGATCGCGCCAGATGGCCACCCGGTCCTGGACGTGGGCGATGCGCGAGCCGATGGCCCACGCGCCCAGCGAGAACATCCCCAGGCCCACGACGACGAACGAGAGCCGGTTCGTCGCGATGTACAGCAGGGCCAGGAAGGCCCCGAAGAACATCAGCGAGGAGCCCAGGTCCTTGATGACTATGAGCATCATCATGGCCGCCCCCCACACCACGAGCAGCGGCCCGAAGTGCTTGAGCGGCGGGAGGGTCAGGCCGAGGAAGCGCCGCGCGCCGAGCACCAGCACCTGGCGCGTGTCGCGCAGGTAGGAGGCGAGGAAGACGACGATCCCGATCTTGGCGAACTCGGCCGGCTGGAAGGTGATCGGGCCGATCGAGATCGACAGGTAGGCGCCGTTGACCAGGCCGCCCACGACCGGGAAGCGCGGGAGCATCAGCAACCCGATCGAGACCGCGGCGATCGTGTAGCGGTAGCGCTCGAGCACGCGGTAGTCGCGCAGGAACACGATCGTGGCGCAGAACAGCAGCAGCCCGACGACGAACCACTGCGCCTGCTCGCGCGCCAGCTCCTCGTCGATCCGGTAGATCATCACCAGGCCGAACGAGGCCAGCACGGCGACGAGCGGGAACAGGTACGGGTCGGCGTGGGGCAGCGCGACGCGCAGGAACACGTGCGCGCCCAGGCACAGCCCGAGGAAGATCGCCCCGTAGGTCAGCGACACGTCCGACAGCTGGTCGGACTGCTGGACGAAGATCGCCGTGAAGCCGGCGGTCAGCAGCAGAGCCGACGGGACCAGCCCGAACAGCTCGCGGTTGCGCTCGCTCACTCCGCGACCTGCCCGAGCTCGAGCTTGCGCACGAGGTCGGCGGCGTCCTGCTGGGAGCGCAGCTTGTGGTCGAGCAGCGCGGCCCGCCGGCGCGGCGGGACGTCTGCCGCCGGCACGCCGGAGACGTAGGAGCGCGAGAACAGGTCCAGGCCGCCCGGGCCCTCGTAGGGCAGGCCCTGGTAGATCGCCACGAAGCCGCGCTCGTCGACGCCGACGAAGTACACGGCGCGGGTGCCGACCCACACGCCGCCGGCCACGAGCGCGAGCACGGCCAGCGTGGCCAGGGCGGGGCGCAGGCCCTTGATCCGGCGGCGCTCGCGGCGGGCGGGCGGGCGGGCGGACTCTTCGCGCGGCGGAAGCGGCGCCGTCCGCCGGGGCGGCGCGGCCACGGCCCCGGCGTCGCGCGCCTGCGCCGCGGCGCGAGCCACGCGCACCTGCTCCGGGGTGGGGGCGGCCAGCCCGATCTCCGTCGGGCGGTCGTCGCCCACGACGGCGGCGCCCACCTCCTCGACGCGGAACAGCACGACGGTGATGTTGTCGCGCCCGCCGCGCTCGTTGGCCTCGCGGATCAGCGCCTGCGCCGCCGCCCTCAGGCTGTCCGCGCCGGCCAGGATCTCGGCGATCCGGTCCTCGGGCACCATCCCGGTCAGGCCGTCGCTGCACAGCAGGAACAGGTCGCCGTCGCGCGCCGGGAACGTGCACCGGTCCACGTCGACCGCGGCCTCGGGGCCCAGGGCGCGCGTGATCACCGACTTCTGCGGGTGCTCCTCGGCCTCCTCCTCGGTGAGCTTGCCGCGGCGCACCAGCTCGGCGACCAGCGAGTGGTCGTGGGTCAGTCGCTCCAGCTCCCCGTCGCGCAGGCGGTAGGCGCGCGAGTCGCCGACGTGGGCGACGGCGACGCCGTCGTCGCCGACGTAGGCCGCGGTGACCGTGGTGCCCATCCCGGCGCGGTCGGGCTCGGCGCGGGCCAGGTCGTGGATGCGCGCGTTGGCCTCGCGCACGGCGGCGGCCAGGCGCTCCTCGTCGGAGCCGGTCTCCGGCAGCCCCTCGGCCAGCGTCTCGACGACGATCTTCGACGCCACCTCGCCGGCCCGCGCGCCACCCATGCCGTCGGCCACCGCGAACAGCGGCGCGCGCTCGAACTCGCGGTCCTCGTTGCTGCGCCGCTGGCGGCCCGTGTCGGACTTGGCGAAGCTGTCGGTGGCGCGGAGCATCTACTGCACGAAGGAGAACTCGTTGTCCCCGATGCGTATGCGGTCGCCCGGATGCAGCGGCTGCGGGCCGTCGAGGGGGGACCCGTTGAGCCAGGTGCCGTTGGTCGAGTTGAGGTCCTCGAGGACCAGCACGTCACCCTGGCGGACGATGCGGCAGTGGCGCGAGGAGGCGAAGGGGTCCTCGAGCTGGATGTCGGCCTTGTCGCCGCGGCCCAGCGTGGCGCCGTCGCGCACGTCGTACTCGTCCCCGGACTGCAGGCCCATCGCCTGCTCGACGCGCAGGCGCGGCTCGACGTCCTCCAGCGGGTCGGGCGACAGGCCGGAGGCGGCCGAGTGCATCCCGGTCGCGTCCGGCGGCACCTCGGTGGCGGCCACGCCGCGGCGCAGGTCGTTGAGCGCACTGCGCGCCACCCACAGCAGGAACAGGTAGAGCACGACCAGAAAGCCGAACTTCAGCGCGACCGAGACGGGCTCGAGCGTCATTCCAGCTCGAAGCGCAGCTCGGAGGTGCCCAGCTCGATGCGGTCGCCCGCCTTCAGCGCGGTGGCGCCGGCGATGCGGCGCCCGTTGACCACGACGCCGTTGGTCGAGCCCAGGTCGTTGACCGACCAGCCGCCCTCGGTGGGCAGGACCTCGGCGTGACGGCGCGACACGTTGCCGTCGGCCAGGACGATGTCGCAGTCGCGGCTGCGCCCGATCGTCGCCCCGGTGCGCCCGACGACCATCCGCCGGCCCTCGGCGACCACGATCGCGGTGGCCGGCGCGGTCCCGGCCTCGGGAGGGCGCAGGCGGTCGGCGCTGTAGATCATCGTGTGCCCGACGTCGCCCTGGACGGCGTCGCGGCTGTCCTCCTCGGGGGTGCGCACCATGCGGGCCTGGATGCCGAACTCCCCCAGCGACAGGCGCTCGTCGGTGTGGAAGGCGATGTCGGGCCGCGAGAGCAGGGCGAGCTTCTCCAGGCGCGCGTGCTCGAGCAGGTAGCCGGACAGCTCCTTGACCAGCGCGCCCTCGTAGTCCGCGAACTTCGCGCGGTCGTCGGGCGAGACGTAGACGTGGTACTCGTTGGGCGCGTAGGTCTTGGACACGGAGACGACCTTGTGCTCCTCCATCTCGCGGGCGAGCTTGCGCGCGATCTCGACCGGGCGCAGCTCCGAACGGAACGCCCGTCCGAACGCCCCCTCGACCAGACCGGCGATCTTGCTCTCCAGGCTCTTCAGCACGCTCATGGGCGCCCGGCCATGCTAAAGGTCCGGCTGCGGCCCGCGGGCCCACCGCAGCCCCACGGCCAGCGCGCCGGCCAGCGCCGGGCCGGCCAG